>JAHFAK010000155.1 GCA_023250585.1 Deltaproteobacteria bacterium | reverse complement strand
ACGGCTTTCCAATGCTTGCAAAGAGAATTCGAAAGTAATCATGAATCTCTGTCACGGTTCCCACCGTCGAACGCGGATTTTTACTGACCGTCTTTTGTTCAATAGAAATCGCTGGACTCAACCCGTCGATATGATCTACTTCTGGCTTATGCATCTTTTCTAAAAACTGCCGTGCATAACTCGAAAGGCTTTCAACATATCGTCTCTGGCCTTCAGCATAAATCGTATCAAATGCCAGCGTCGATTTACCCGAACCACTTAAGCCCGTAATAACGGTCAGCGTATTCCGCGGAATTTTTACGGTAATATTTTTGAGATTATGCTCGCGAGCTCCATAGACCGCGAGATATTTGTCCTTCATAGAAATGAAGAATATAAAGCATCGGATAATAAATCAAATAATCCGGTCACTTTTTTTTGTCACCCTTTGACTTTTTTGCTTTCTAGATAGAGCGTATCAGGATCAATATCCTGTCCATGTGGCCACGATACAGTGTTTCCTGAAATAGTAGCTTGTTTAAAGTACTGTTCTTTTTGAAGTTCAGAAAAAATACCGAAATCTAGATAAGGTTTAATATCAAAATACCGAATTTCGCCATTAGGATAGATAATTTTCAGTATAAGATTTTTGAGAGTGCTTACTTTTTTTGGTCTTGGTAACATCTTTATTTTAATGGTTCTATTTGAAATATTTTTTGACCTTTTTTTGCTAATTCCCAATCAGCAATTAGTTCATCTTTATGAATTTCAATCCATGCAAGTACTAATTTCAATTTATTCGCTTGTATTTTTCCTTCCAATACTTTTCCATCAGGAATTGAAATTACGACTTCTTTTCCTTGATATTCTGCATGTATATGGGGAAGTTTGTGGCGTCTATTATCAAGATAGTACATTGATATTATAATTCCATAAAACATGCTTACTACTGGCATTATCTACTCCTATATCACTATTCCAATATATTTTAGTATATTCTATCAAGTAACAATATTCAACTCAATCGTTCTTTTGGTAATACACCACAAAATTTGCATCTCAACAACAATACATCATTTGAGGCAGTTCGGCTTATGCATCTTTTCTAAAAACTGCCGTGCATAACTCGAAAGGCTTTCAACATATCGTCTCTGGCCTTCAGCATAGATGGTATCAAATGCAAGCGTCGATTTACCCGAACCACTTAAGCCCGTAATAACGGTCAGGGTATTCCGAGGGATTTTAACCGTAATGTTTTTGAGATTATGCTCGCGAGCTACATAGACCGCGAGATATTTGTCCTTCATACGACGTGAAAGATATTATGCTACAAGGTGACAGTCAACAATTGGGCAAAAGGCTCCGGTCACTTTAAAGGTACTAGCGCTTTTTCACGTGAAGTAGTTGCCGCCAGTACCTTTTCGAGTCATCTCTTGCTTCATAGGTATAGCGCACCTAACACATGGCTTTAGAGTCTTTGTTTAATTCTTGTTCTTATAGGACTACATTTGTCTCCGATACCATTATGATCAAAATCACTTTGATCTGGATTTTTTATAAGCCTGCAATTATCGCAAATATCTCCAACTCCATCCGCATCGGTATCGGTTTGATCTCTGTTACTTATGAAAGGACAATTATCTTTTGTGTCCAGTATATCATCATTGTCACTATCAGGATCGGGTACAAGGTTCTGTCCAACGATCCTACCATATATATCTGCAGCCCAATCTGCAACTTTTCCTTTGCTATATACAATCAAAATGGCATTCCCTATTTCATTATAATGGTAATCAACTGAATTGATGTCTTCTCCTTCAATAGTAGCAATGAGCTGTGGATCACTTTGTAAGGTATCAAAATTTTGTGAAATACCAAATCCATAGACATTGACGTCTCCTGAATCTGTAAATTTATGCCATAGAAGAAGCAAATTTCTTCCAACTGAGAATATTTTTAGATTATGAATATTTGGCATTCCTGTAGTGAGTAGCCGTTCATTTGTCTGTATTATTTCTCCATCAGAAGGATTAATGATTGCACCACCAAGATTATTATCATCGATTCTTTGCCAAATAATAAAAAACCGTCGCTCATTATTAAATCCATCTCCAAAAGCTACGTGAAGGTTTTGACCGCTACCACTTCCTAGGAGCCTTGCATTATTATTATTAGGATCTATGCTGGAGAAGTCTACAAGCTCAAATCTTAAGTAATACATAAAATTTTCTTCACCCAACCATGTAACGATCATATCGTCACCCTTAGCTGAATAAGCTACCTGAGGATTAGAACTTGTATTAGTATGAAGAATTGTTGCAGGAATGTCTGGTCCATTATAAAGATATTTAGCATAAAGGTAATTATTCTCTCCTTGCCAAACAGTGAAAAATGAACTAGACGTAATTCCCGTAAAAACCGCTTGTGCGTTAGAATTGCTATTAGGAATATCTGCTATATCTGCCTCGCCTGCGAAATTAGCAACAAGAATGTTCTTATTTTGATCTGTATCGTGGTTTCGTTGCCAAGCAATTAACTTACTGGCTGGTCCATATTTTTCAACAAATCCAGAAGCTATTTGAGGGTAAGAATCTGGATCTATTGTATAATACACATTATTTATAACGTATTCTTGGCCCTGCCTTCCATCGAGATACAAATTCTTTGCATAAATAAATTTGTACCCATCTTTTTGAACCGATTTCCATGTTATAGTATACCCATAGTAATATTCTGGAGAGACGTAATTTTTGTACCCCGTAACAGCTGGTCCTACATCGTTACTTGAAACTGTATAGAGAGGAATAACTTCTTCATTAACAACTCCTAATGTTAGAAAAACAAGAAAAGCTCCTAAAACAATCAAAATAGAAGCAATAATGATTCTCGTGTACTTCATAGAAATCTCCTTTATTAATTAATTTATGGAGTAATTACTTACTTCTAAATCACTCTAACGCTCCAACTGGACATATCTATTCCTTTTTAGAATAACATATTCATTCATGTTAATACAAGTAAAAAAGAGTTAAACAAGGTGACAGTCAACAATCGGACAAAAGGCTCCGTAAAGCCTAAAGTTACCCGGCACCTTTTCTCTCTAATTGACCAACGAACATCCTGTTAATCCTAAGTGACGATCGGTACTGAAACA
>JAHFAK010000068.1 GCA_023250585.1 Deltaproteobacteria bacterium | reverse complement strand
ATGGGCATTCCCATGGGCAAACTTTCTCTCTACACGCTCTGTGCTGGCATTCCTCCGTATAATACGCTTCCTATTTTTCTTGATGTTGGAACCGATAATGAAACGCGCCTCAAGGATCCATTATATATTGGTCTTCGACAGAAACGAATTCGAGGAGAAGCATATCAAAAATTTATTGATGCTTTTATCCAAGCAATTAAAAAAGTGTTCCCCAATGTACTGTTACAGTGGGAAGACTTTTATCGCGACAATGCAATTCAGCAGCTTGCGCGATTTAGAAATGAGCTTTGTACATTTAATGATGACATTCAAGGAACTGCCGCGGTTGCGCTTGCGGGAATTTTTGGTGCATTACGAATGACAGGGAAAAGTATCCAAGAACAAAAAATTGTCTTTGCAGGCGCAGGAGCTGCAGGGCATGGCATTGCTGATTTAATTGTCCTTGCCATGAAAGAAGCGGGAAGCACAGAGGCGGCTGCACAAGCATCTATTTGGATGATAGATCGTGAAGGTCTTATTACTGTAAACCGTGGAGATATCGAAGAATTTCAAAAAAAATATGCTCGACCAAAAGGCGAATTTCGGGCAGGCATGAGTCTTCTCGAAGTTATTCAAGGTGTTAAGCCAACTATATTAATTGGAGTTTCAGCCACAAAGAATTTATTCACAAAAGAAATTATCGAAACAATGGTTTTGTCGTGTGATCGCCCAATTATTTTTCCTCTCTCAAATCCTACTTCAAAATCAGAATGTACACCAGAAGAAGCATTAAGATGGAGTAATGGAACGGCAATTGTTGCAACAGGCAGTCCATTTGAGCCGGTGATATTTAATGGTAAACGATATCGTATTGGCCAAGGAAATAATGCGTATATTTTTCCGGGAATGGGATTGAGTGTAAGCTTTGGAAAAATCAGACGCATTTCTGATGGACTTTTTCTAGCAGCGGCAAAAGCGCTTGGTAACATGCTGAGCGATGAGGATATACAAGAAGGATCAGTCTATCCTTCGATTAATAAAATCCGGGTGTGTTCAAAGCAGATTGCTCTTGCTATTATAAAACAGGCAGCAGGAGAAGGGCTTATCGATAACCCTTCGCTTGACACTCTTGAAAGTAAGCTTGAAGATTATATGTGGTTTCCTGAATATTTGCCTATAAAATATGAAAACCTCTAAAAACTATCCATCTACTGCGTTGCCTGTAAAGTCGCAATCCTCACGTATTATCATATACGCTCCGGTTGCAACTTTACAGCCGCCTTGTATCTGGACACTTTTTAGAGGTTTTCAAAATATTATTTTATAAATGTTTTTATGAAAGGACCTAAAGGAGGTAATTATGTTTAACTCTCGTTATTTGATTCTTACTGCAATGATTCTTATTGCAGCAATTTCGCGTTTAATTCCGCATCCGCCAAACTTTGCTCCTATAGCTGCTATCGCCCTTTTTGGTGGAGCATATTTTTCCCAAAAGCGTTTTGCTTTTATCGTTCCACTCGCCGCTCTGTTTCTGAGTGATCTTATACTCGGTTTGCATCAGTTGATGATTCTTACGTATGGGTGCTTTGTTGCAATCATTGCTATTGGCTTATGGCTTCAGAAACGAAGAACTGCATCTAGAATTATCGCGACAGCATTCATGAGCTCGGTACTGTTTTTTGTCGTAACAAATTTTGGTGTATGGATGCTCTCCGGAATGTACACAAAAAATATCAATGGCCTTATGACATGCTATATTGCCGCTCTTCCATTTTTCCAAAATACACTTGCAGGTGATTTAGTATATATAGGAATTTTGTTTGGTGGGTTTGCGTTTGCTCAAAAACAATTCCCCGCCTTACGTCTCTCAACTTCTTTGACCCATTGATTTTTATTCAATTTTAGAATATAATTATAGTCATGAATAGAATAATTGGAGATTCCATTAAAAAGCTTCGTATTGAGAAGAACTTATCTCAACATGAAGTAGCAAAAAAACTTGGATATTCACAAAGTATGTGGTCTAAAATTGAAAAAGGAAAAATTCAGTTAAGAGCACGTGAGCTTTATAGTATTGCCCGATATTTTAATGTTACTATGGAAGCTTTCTTTCAGGATCCAAAAGCCATTAAAGATGATATACTTTATAATTTTGAGCACTATGGAATAAACACTTTTGTTACATCTTCGTTTGTTTTGGGTGAAAAAAGAAAAATCGAAGATCTCATTATAGAAATTTTGAAAAATCCTAAAGAACCTCGCTATCTTGAATGTCTTCCCGCTTTATTATGGAAGCAGCTCAATACTATTAATTTTGATCAACTCATTGAACGTTGTTATCAAGAAAAACTGCAGAACAGACTTGGTTTTATAATAGATGTTACGTTGAAACTTGAAAATAAAAATAAAAAATTACAAGCAGTTTATAATAAAATAAAAGAGCTCAAAATTATCAAGAAAGATTCTTTTTATTTTGATCCAAAGTTTTTTGATTTGCTGGAACCTGTAAGAAATAATTTTGTACGTGAGTGGTATTTATACGATCGGTTTGATCTTAATTCTTTTAAGAGGCATTTATCATGAGTTTTTTACGGGACAATCTTGTTGGGTTTTTGCACGATATTGATGCACAACTCAATCTAAAGAAAACATACTCATTATATCTTCTGGGAGGCTCTGCACTTTTACTTTATTATGGATCTCATCGATCTACCGTTGATATTGATCTTGTAAGTTCAGATGAAGCAAAGGATATTCTCAAGATAGCAGGAAGAAATTCAAAGCTTTCGAAAGAGCATAATGGATTGTATGTTGATGTTCCTGCCGATGGAATGTATCTGATATCTGAGAACTTTGAAGAAGAGGCTCGAGAATTCAAGGAGTCATTTAAGAATATTCGTGTATATGTTTTAGATCCTTATACATTAATTATTTCCAAAATTTCTCGTTTAGAAAATAAGGATTTTCAGGATATTGAATTCTTATTCACTACGCAAAAGCTATCTTTAGCTATTCTTGAAAAAAAGTATAAACAAGCTGTTACCACATTTGCAGAAGAGATAGATACCTATCACTTTAGTCTTGTAAAGAAGTTCTTAAAAGAGAAGAAGCATAAAAAGAATAAAGTTTAGGCTTCTTTATTTGTTTGTAGTATCCATGAGCTGGGAAATCTTAGTACATAATAGATCGAGAGCAGCTTGATATTTTTCTAAATAATGCGTTCCATATTTATTTTCTTGTTCATGTATTTCTCTAATAACATCTTTTAATTTTTTGATGTTTTCCTTTGTGAATGTAGAACTTCTGGTTTCTATTGTTTTGAGATCATTATCTGTGATTATAGTAGCTTCGTTGAATGTGAGCTCTTTTTTTTCACTTAGCGTATACGACAGTAAGAGAAAATACCATTTTAGGTCATTACATTGTTTACTAAAACTATAGAAAGGGTCACTTATTATAGAGGAGCGAGTGCACTCAACTTTTGCAGACATTTGATCAATTGCAGCAGTGTCTTGTTCAGAAGGGGAAATCTTAATTGTATAGGTAATATTTTCACTTGCATTCAAAACTTTATATGAAGATATAATGAGATTATCAGGTAACCAAACTGTCAAATCATGAGAGCCTTTATTATCATAATACCTTTCAAACTTAAGTTGAGAATCTTTTGCATTAAACTCACTCTGTTTCCCCACGGGTTTTCCTTTAATGCAATGATATTCATCTTTTTGATATTCATTAACATTATTTACAATAACTTCTTTATAACCAGCATATTCTTTACAGGCTTTATCAGGTATTGGCCACATCTTTCCTTCTACTGAAATAACGGGTACCTGTTCAGGGTCCTCCGCCCAATTTAAAGCAGTAAGAGAAATGCTTACAATTAGTGTAAAAATTAAACCAAAGATAATTTGTCTTAGATGATACATGTTTTCTCCCAGTATACGATTTATAACTACACGGCAAATAACATACTGCGAAAATAATATCAACAATTATTATTTCTAAGCGTATCAAATTCTTACGGAAAGGAAAGATGCCTGGATTCCGCTTTTACGGAACCATTATAATATAAGGAGATATTATTACTTTGCTACAACACTGTTAATTTTAGGCGGTGCAATCTTAGAAACATAGAATAATAAAGAATAAGGCAGAGAATAAGGTGAACGTCAACAATCGGACAAAAGGCGTCAGTCATGCATGGTACTTTAAATGTGACCAGCTGTCATCCATATGAGGTGCTACAGAACAATCAAAGTGAGACAAGGGCTTTAAGTCATATTATAAGGGGCCATTTCTATTTTGGATAGGCATGAAATAAACTAAATATATAGTCACAATAATAATTAAATAATAACAAATAGTTATAATAATAATTTTTATAAATCACATTTTATTTGAGCTTAATTAATCTAGGATGCGACTAAATATGAGGTAAAATTAATAAAATTATTAAATATTAAATAGTTATATATAAAAATAATTGATTTTATTGTATAATTGTTTATACTGGTATATATAATGAAAACGCTTTTTATGCCAGAAATAATTGCTGATCAAAGAATGGATACCATTATAGAACTCTTTTATGCGTTTAAGTATGAAAAAACTTTAGTGATTGATTTTTCGAGAACGAGATTTGTTTCACCTGCAGGATATGCAATACTTGCTTGTTTGTATGATCGAGTAGTTGAGCAGAAAACAAAAATCAAGATAAGAAAAATAAAAAGAGTAATAAAAAAAATACCTATTGTAGAGAAGATTATCCATCATGCACAGGTTGATACTTTATCTCAAACAGAGACACTTGATTATGAATCAGATACTCTTATTTTTACGTGTAATTCACAAGCGCTCAATCCGTTATTTCCTGAAAAACTCGTTAATAAATTTAATAATATACTTAATGATGATGTACGGTTCGATATTCAATTAATTATGAATGAGCTCATGCAAAATACCGTCGATCATTCAAGCGCTGAACGCTATTATATGTATGGAGGGTTATGGAACAATGAATTACATTGTGGAGTCCTCGATATGGGTGTAACCATACCCGCAAAATTAGAACAAAAATATGTTGCGCAGAATGATATCGAATATTTAGAACGTGCGCTTGCAAAAGGTATATCAACACGAAGAGTTCGTGAAGGAGGATTTGGACTTTATTACTTCTATAGCTTTCTGAAAAAAAATAATGCAAAACTCACGATCATCAGTAGAAATGCGCAAATGAGGCTTTACTTTAAAACACGAAAATCTCAAAAATCCTTATTAAAATATCCCTTAAACGGAACATGGTGTTTTGCACGATTTGACTTAGAGAATCAGAAAATAAATGAAATATTTCTATAGGAGAGCATATGAAAACATATACGATTACAATAAAAAATGAATTTAAAGAAGATCATATTTCGCGTGAAGCAGGTGAAAAGTTAAGGAATCTCATTTTAGTAGCTCTGAAGAAATATGAGCATATTACCATTAATTTTAGTGGCGTCATCATTGCGAGCACATCGTTTTTTGATGAAGGATTCGCAAAATTACAATTACTCGGCTGGGATAAAAAAGACTTCAATAAAAAAATAAAAATTATCGGTATGAATACGAAAGATTATGAAGTCCTGCTCATTGTCTGTAAAAACAGAGGATTAATGTTATAACGCTTCGCCAAGTATCGTATTTATCCTAACTCCCCTTGATTGCTTTCTTCGAGCCTTATCTAAATATTTTGAATATTGCTCGACACGTAGGGGAGAATCAGGAATTGCAAGGCATTCTTTAAAAAGTATTTCGGCATCGGTAAATTTTTTATTTTTTAGAAAAAACAACCCAAGAACAAATTTATATATTGGTTCATCGCGATTTTCGCTCACTGCTTGTTCGAGGTAGCGAATTGCTGTCTCGCTATCCTGTGAATTAAACCAGACAACATGAGCTTTTTTGTATGCCTCAATTCCTGAGGGAATTTTTTTTTGTAGTAATTCGATCGAAGGAACATCGTGTATTTCATTATTGTAGAGCGCGTTTGTATCAAATCCAATATATTCATCAGTATCGCACACAGGAGCTTTCGCTGTACTCATCCATAATTTATTTTGTAGAGGAGCAATAATAACGGATGAAAGATTATGCAAAGCTGCAATCGCATTCCCAAAGGGACGATACCGTTTGGTATAGACATCATAGTGATCGCCAAGAAAATGAGCGATATGTTCAGGTGTAACGACTGTTTGAGGATGAAAATATTCCTCTGCGCGCTGAGTTCGAAATTGATTGTGTTCGAGAAGCGCTTTACTTATGCAGATTTCGCTGTCTTTAAGTTTTTCCGAGAGATAGCAATTCGCATAATAGAAATATTTGTAGTCTGGAGTAACAACGGAAAAACTGTCCGCATTAACCTCGCAGGCGCATGCTTTATCTTCTTGAGCGCTTCCAATAATTATTGTCCATGATCCTGCAAATGAACATTTTTTCAGAAAGCTTATGCCTTCTTCAATTGTCCGAACATTTTTAATGAATTCATTTAAGATGGAATAAATAGGAGTTCCTTTGAGGGATGCATTTTTTGAGTAGAGAAAATGAATTGCAATAAAGATACCTTCCTTGTTGATGGCATTTAATGGTATAGTTGCTCCAATCGAGGAAACAACAATATAGGGAATAGATTTTGGCAGATTATAAATATAAAGAGCATGTTCACGATCCCAGTAATCAATGCCAGTAAAATCGAGATTTCTGCCAATTAAAAATGTTTCTGATTGCGGAGGGGAAACAATAATAGTTGAACACCCTCCAGCAATAAAATTGGGAATACACCTTTTGAGTTTTCCGGTAATTGCGATAAGATAATTAAAAACATCAGCATTAACAAAGGCTTGTTCAATAAGCCGCTGATCGATGTTTAAAATCTTTGATAATCGTTGAATCTCATTCTTCTCATCGGTATGAAAATTTTGTGCATATCGTTTTGAAAGATACAAACCTATTTTTTCAGAAATGAATCTATTAATTTTTTCGGATTTAAAATTAAATGTTTGCAAAAGTACATTCGTAATAAAAGTACTGTAAAAATAAAAGTTAGTCTTAAGAAATGCTTGTTTGACCGCTTGGTTACTGTAAAAATCTTCTATATAAGAATCTTGATTCACGAAAAAAAAATTGACATTCTTATGTTTTCTATAGAGATTTTTAGGCATGTACTTATTGTGACAGGTTTTCAGGACAAAATAAAGAAAACCTTTTAAGAGGAGGCAAAGTAGTATGGAACGATATGTGTGCGAAGTTTGTGGTTATATTTATGATCCTGAAAAAGGTGATCCTGATAATGATGTAGAAGCGGGGACGCCTTTTGATGAACTTCCCGAAGATTGGGCATGTCCTATGTGTGCTGGGTCCTCAGAACAATTCGTCGAAGAAGAATAGCCAAAATTTTGTGAAAAAAATTTCAAAACGTTTTCTCGAAACAATTTATACCAAATATAATAAAAGTGAATATGTTCATCCCGATCCTCTTGAGTTTCTCTACAATTATCCTCGGCTTGAAGATCGGGAAATAGTCGGACTTATTGCTTCTTCGCTTGCGTATGGCACGGTAACTCAGATTCTCAAAAGCGTGCAGTCCATACTTTCATATTTAGGTCCGCATCCCTATGAAAAATTAAAAACATGCACTGCTCGTGAATTAAATGATGTTTTTAAAACATTTAAGCACCGCTTTACTACAGGCCGAGAGATTAGTGTTTTTCTGTATGCAATGAGAGAAACGATTAAAAACTATGGATCGCTCGAACAATGTTTGTTAAATGGATATAAAGAACGCCATGAAACGCTCGAAGATTCACTTACCTTCTTTGTGCAAAATATAAAGAAAATATCCCGATCATCTCTTGCAACTTTACTTCCTTGTGTAGAAAAGGGAAGTGCCTGTAAGCGACTCAATCTGTATTTGCGGTGGATGATTCGTAAAGATGCTGTCGATAGAGGTGGATGGAATTTGCCTCCCTCAAAATTACTTATTCCACTCGATACCCATATGCATTATTTTAGTTTACGGTATGATTTTACTGAACGAAAAAATGCCGATATAAAAACCGCTCGTGAAATTACGAAGCACTTCAAACGTTTTAATAGCGATGACCCAACCAAATACGACTTTGCTATTACACGATATGGCATCCGAAAAGAACTTTCCTGGCAGGATTTAGAAACCAAATTTTTTAAATAAGTTTACTTAAATATTTTACTGCTGGAAGAACAATAATTCCATCCTGATTAATATACTCTTTTTTCCCAACCGCAGAAATCTGATATGCTTCACACTCGGGGAATCTTTGTTTTAAATATTTTAATCCTTTCCCAATTTCAGTATCATTCCACTTAACTTCTATAAAGGTGACTGGCTTTTTATTTTTTACAATAACAAAATCAACCTCTCTTCCATCTATATCTCTAAAATACCTAAGCTCGATATCTTCACCTTGTGTATCCTCAATATATGAGACCCATTTAAGAAGATTTAGTGCGACAAGATTTTCAAATCTAAGCGCTTGATCGCTAACCAGCGTATAATCAAAATGATAATGCTTTTGTTCTTTTTTTACGGCACGAATCCGTGAAGTTCCAAAAGGAGGTAGTCTAAAGATAACATATAATCTTTCTAATATATTAATCCAATCTGAAACTGCTTTGTGGCTAACCTGCAAGTCTTCTCTAATAGAATTTATTGAAAGTGGAGACCCAACCATTTCAGGCAGCTTAATCATTAATAATTCGATATTTGTTATATCAGATATTTTTTCTAAGGTCCGAATATCTTCTTGTATCACTCTTGTACGGTATTCCCTTGCCCATCTTTTAGATTCAATTTTTGATGAGCTAAAAAATGGTTCGGGAAAACATCCAAGTTCCAGTAATTCATTTAAATCATTTTCGGTTACAATTTTAAGTTCTGCTACTGACAATGGAAACAATCTCAAATAATGATATCTGCCCTGCAACGAATCTCCTCCAAATCTATAATAATCAAGTCTTGCACTTCCCGTTACGAGTATTTTTTGATCTGGAATTTTTTTATCATACAATCCTTTGATATAATTTCTCCATTTCCTGTATTTGTGAATTTCGTCAAACACCCAAAATTTTGAATTGGGCAACTCTCTTTTTAGTATTGATTCTCTGTTTTCTGAAATATCCCAATTAAGGTATCCGTTTTTACTATTTCCAAGTAGTTCACATGCAAAAGTCGTTTTGCCAACCTGTCTTGGTCCTCCAATAAATACCATCTTTTTCTGAATATCTTTTAGAACCTGCGTTTTTAAGTATCTTTTTATCATAATTGTAACTTACTACTATTTTCGACTATTGTCAAAAATACTCGCGAGTTTATTTGACAATAGTCGAAATAACTCGTACATAAAAATAAAAAGTAAAAATGTGAACGTCGACAATCAGTCAAAAAGCGCCAGGCTATGTTCTCATACTCAATTGCATTCAAAATGATAACAAGGCGGCGAGGAGGAGGCGACACAAGCGTACGCAAGTAGTACGCTGAGGAGCCGATGACGAAGCCAACGAAGTTAGCGTTTGAATGCAATTGAGCATATTATTCAAGTAATTGCCAGTGTTTATTGAAGAAGCTTTTATAGCTTGTAAATAAAAAGAGTAATGTTGTGATGGAAACGCTGGCAATAATACCAAGATAGACGATAATTTGATATTTAATGGCAATGAGTGGTGATTCACCAGAAAGAATTTGACCGGTCATCATGCCCGGAAGGACAACAATACCAGCTCCAATCATGGAATTTGTAAGCGGTAAAATTGATGAGGAAAATGCTCCATTGATAATATCTTTAACTGCCTTGTACGGATGGGCTCCCATCATAAGCAGTGCTTCAATGCGTTCATGCTTTTCATCGATTCCTTTTAAGAGGTTCGTAATTCCAAGTGCAATGCCATTCGTTGAATTTCCCATAATCATTCCACCAATGGGAATGAGATAGCGAGGATGGAACCATGGTTTCTGCCCAATGACGAATAAGATGAAAAAGAAAAGACACCCTAATGTTCCAAGTAAAATTGAAAAAGTAATAGTGCTTTTTAATTTTCTGGATAGATCTAATTCGACAATTCTGAAGATATTAAAAATAGCTACTATTTCCATGATAGCGAGAATAAGCAGTGTTAAAAAGAGCGAATGAGTGGTGAACAGATATTCGAGTACATATCCAGCTAGAATTAATTGAAACGTCATCCGAAGAGTTGAAACAGCAATCAACTTTTCGCTTGAAATTCCTTTCCACTTAACAAAAAGATAAACACCCGCAATTAAAATATATCCAATGAGGATATTTAAAAAATTCAGATTTCGCAGTTCATACATGTATTATGTTTCCTTTATTTTATTGAGCTCAATGACGTTGATATCCAATGAGGTTCGTATGTATTCAGAATGAGTCGATAAGATAAGCGAAATATTTTTGTGTTGTGCCCACGCAAAGATAGCTCCAAGAATATGTTTTTCTGTTGTTTCATCAAGATGTGATGTTGGCTCATCTAACAGGAGCACTTGAGGAGTCAGTAGTAACATTCGTGCAAGGGCGAGTCGTTGCTTTTCTCCGCCTGAAAGATTTTTTGTCGGACTTTCAAGTTTTTTATCGAGCTCTAATGTTTCAAGTGTATGCTTGAGAGTTTCATCAGGGGGAATGGATAATTTATGTAATCGTATTCCCGTAAGCATATCTTCTTTAATTGTTTTCCCAAATATAACCGCATGCTGTGGAATCATCATTACTTCTTTTCTATATAATTTTGGATGTATCTGAGTACAATCTTGATTTTTATAAAAAATAGTTCCTGTATCGGGGCTTATCAGATTTTGTAAGAGTTTCAGAAAAGTAGTTTTGCCCAAACCCGTTTTTCCATAGAGTGCGACCATTTTGCCTTTTTTGATTTCTAATGAAGGGATGGAAAGAATATTTTTGTAGCGAATATTTTGTAAGGTGAAAAGTGACATGGAGTAAGAATTATAGATGGTATCTTGTTTTAGTCAACTTACCCATGAATTCTAAAAAATAGAGATATCACAATTCAGATATCTTTTTATCGTCAGGGGCGTTCTCTGAAAATGTATTATCATTTGTAATGGTTAATGTCGCGTTGTCTCCATAAATAACACCATATATTCCTCCTCCAGTTTCCAATGATGAAGAACTCGTAGCAGTATTTTTATTAATACTATTTGTCTCTATATCTATTGTGGAGGAACCCCCGACAAATGCTTTAATACCTCCACCAGAAGCAGCTTCTTTACTCTCGGCTTTATTATTATTAATGGAATTATTAGTGATGGATATATCGGCGGCGTTTTTGGCTATTGCATTAATCCCTCCTCCAATAGCACTGAGGTTGCTGCTTGTCGCATTATTCCCTGAAATATCGTTTTGATCTATCTCAATCATAGTTCCATTTTCTGCATCAATTTTAGCAGAAATTCCTCCACCATATGCATACTGGGATACACTCTGTGCTGTATTTTGTGTAATGGAATTATTCTTAATATAGATCGCTGATTTCAATGCTGCTTCAACATATAAGCCACCGCCTAATGCGTCGTTTTCATCATCAAGGGCAGTATTTTGATTGATTATATTATCTTCAATAGTAATCTGTGAAACATCACCTGAGGATTTTGCGTATATACCCCCACCATTGGGCGATTGATTAGTATTTCCACTAAAGTCAACAGTATTTTTGCTCAGGTAATTATCCACTATGTCGATTTTTGAAGACGAGACAGTTGCAAAAATTCCCGCACCATCTCCTCCATAATAATGATTCACGATTATACAGTTTTGTATGAGAATAGTTGAGTCGATGCTTTCCGCAACAATGATGGAAATCCCCCCAGAGTGAGATTGGATACTTTCTGTGTCTCTATTCCCATTGAGTTTTAGATTACCTATACGAACGGTGGTAGTATCCACAGATATATTAACACTAATCATTCGAAATGACTTACTACTATCGGTTTCGTTATTAATGAGCGTGGCATTTCCATCGCTAAATAACACCACACTTTTTCCAATATCTATTTGGGCCTTTATATTAAAATTTCCAGACAATTTGAGGCATCTTTTACTTGAGCCATTTATTTGGGTATTTAGTGCATTTTGGATGTCGCTGTTTGTTTTAGTCCCATCAGATACCAAGGTAAAAGTATTGCTACTCGTACATCCATATGCGTCTGCTTTAAAGAATGAATCATCGTCGCACATATTACCAATACCATCGCCATCGGTATCTACTTGATCTACATTTGATTTATCTTTGCAATTATCGATGCTATCAGCAATGCCATCTCCATCAGAATCTGTAGGTGGAACGCTTTCGCACACATCTCCTATGCCGTCTTTATCGGCATCAGCTTGATCGGTGTTAGCATTATTCACACAGTTATCGCATACATCGCCGACTTTATCGCTGTCAGTATCTTTTTGGTCAGCATTTGCTTTGGCAGGACAATTATCTTGGCTATCAAATTTACCATCGCCGTCAGTATCGGTACATGCATCTCCTACTTTGTCGTTATTGGAATCTTTTTGGTCTTGGTTATCAGCTGTTGGGCAATTATCACACAGATCGCCGAGTTTATCTTTGTCGCTATTTTTTTGATCGGCATTTGCAATAGAAGAACAATTATCGCTACTATCCATAATTCCATCTTTGTCTGTATCGGTTATTCCGGGATCGCCATTGTCACATACATC
>JAHFAK010000154.1 GCA_023250585.1 Deltaproteobacteria bacterium | reverse complement strand
GCAATCCACATAATAAAGGCGGTCAGCATGCCGCCGCCAAGCGTGGTGTGGCCAAATGTCTCTACTAACCCGGCTAACACATAAAACATTACCAGGCTGGCAATAAATTGCCCAATGTAGCTGGGGACCATTTTCTTTTTCATGGCCGCCTGTTTTTCCGGAGTCCAGGAATCCATACCCATTTCGCGCATAAACTTTTTGCCAAAGAGCGGGCCGTACCAAATACTGCCCACGACCATGGAAGCGATAGCCGAAGCCAATACCGCCAAATAATTTACTGCTGCCATATGATTTTAGCTTAGTTAGTAAAGATAATTAGAAAATGAGAAAATACGTTTGTTAAATCGATTTTCTTTTTTTAAATCATGTTCCCAAATTCTAAAAACTTTCCAAACTTTTCCTTTGATAGCCGCTATATTTTTTTACCGCTGCTTTTTAGTGTGTAGATCTGTCATACTGGACTAAAAGGTCTTTTTTTCCTTGCACAAAGCGCAGAACAATATTTACTGGTCGTTTGATAACCATTCCTTCGAGGGTGGTATTGTCTACCACATGTTTCGCATACTTTAATAACAGAGAGATCTCTATTTTTCGTATCTTCTTCAGTAATTTTTTTCATATTAGATATTATTTTTTGAATATATTTTCTCTATGGTATACTAAGTACTCACGTCGCTTCGCACTATCAGGCAGAACATATTTTTTGCCTATAGCAAGAGTTAGTTTCTTCAGATTCAATGGCGAAATATGTCCCGAAATTAAAATGCTTCCGTCATTCTCAAAAGATATAAAACCTTGATCAAAAAGTTTATCATATGTAGGGGTAAGCACCAAACCATTATTATGATCGATTTTCTCATTATCGTCAGATACGGTCCATGGTTTGATATGACTAGCTATCAAAACTCGCTCATCGTTTACTCTAGTAATAATACACTCACAAGATTCTTCAAGCAGTTTCTGTCTGTAAGCACCTTGTCCAATACGTGCCTTAATTAGCTGTTCTTTTTCTAACTGCGGCAATTCAGAACTTTCTTTTATAGCTTTTTCTTCCTCTTTTTCTTTTGCAGGATGATAATAAGGATTGTAAGAATAACTGAGTGATAATCTGAATAAAAAGCTATATTTCCCAAAATCATCTTTTAGCTTTAATATTGAAACATAAGAGATTATCGGAAGCATTATACTCCTAAAGTAGCCACGGAAAATTTCGTCATACGAACGTATGTAATAACGTGAAATATCTTTTTCACCTACTGCACTTTCAATTTTAAAATATTCACGATTATTTTTGTTGCGAAGTTCCATATAATACTTCTGCCAACTCTCCGAAATATCTTTTTGATACCCCTGTTCTTGTTGTTCGTATTCAAATTTTGCGTCATTAAGATAAATTTCAAAATCTTTTTTTAGAAAAAAACCTTTATCTTGGAAATTATTAAAAAAAACTTGATAATTGGTCCGTTCCTGTGGTCCTATGTATAACCTTGCTTCGCCACTACCATGGCCAATTTTGTTTTCTTTTACAAATGAATCAACAATCGGAATATTGTCAAGTTCATCAATGAGCTCAAAATTTTCTCCTCCGATTTCAATACGATTTGTAGTATTATCTAGCATAGTTACAAATTAAAATTTTTTGCCCCGTCCTTTATTCCAATATTCCGCAATAAATTTATCAAAACATTAACAACAATACTATTTCCAGCTTGTTTGTACATCTGAGTATCACTTACATTTATTTTAAATGTATCATCAAAACTCATTAAACGCAGACATTCTCTCGGCGTCAGTTTTCTGAGCCTTCCACCACTTGTTATGTAGTTATCAACACCGGCACGATGCATCTTAGCCATAGTCGCAAGAAGCGGCCTAGCTACGGTAAGATCAATCTCAGGTTTGCTATAAAAATTTTTTGTGCCGGTAGCCATAACATACTTTTTGATTTTAGGTGAAAGAAAATATTTTTCTTCAACTTTTCCAGCAGGCTCAAGCACAAAATCACCGTGCCAATTAAATTGTTGATTAGCTTTTTCACAAAGAGCAATTTTTCCGTTAATCTGAGTATATCTTTTCTCTAAATTTTTTGGATCTGTAACAAACTTTATTCCTTTTTCAGGTAAATAATATTTTGTATCGGCCGCATCCTCTAGGAGATTACGAACAGCGAGTTTGAGCTCCACTGGATCAGGAAATTTAAAATTACGTTTATTCTTAAAACCTACAACAAATAACCTCTCTCGATTTTGTGGTATGCCATAATCTTTAGCATTTAGCACTTTAGAGAAATGGGCATACCCTAATTCTTTAAATACACTTTGGATTACCTTCCATGTTTTACCGCTATCGTGGCTCAGGAGGCCTTTTACATTTTCAAAAATAAAAGCTTTTGGTTTTATTTCTTTTACCAACCGCGCGAATTCATAAAAAAGTGTACCACGGGCATCTTTAAACCCGCGTCTTTTTCCTACCATAGAAAAAGACTGGCAGGGTGTCCCGCCCACTAATAAATCAACTTTGTCTTTATATTTTTTTCCGTCAATATTTTGTACGAGATCGAACCATCTATTTTCATCAATATCATAATTAGTAAAATAACTCTTTTTCACATGCGGATCGTTATCGCATGCAAAAACAATTGTATGCGGGACTTTCATACGTTTAAGGGCGTGTTCTATAGCACCGATTCCACTAAATGCTGTTGCAAGTCTAAGCATAATAATTGAATTAAAGCAGGCTGACTATATTATACCCGTAATTCAATAAAAAAACTAGATGTTATCTTGTCCCCACCTTTTTTTATGTCCACAACAAAACCACCCTCTCGAGTGCCTTTTTGACTACTTATTCGACTTGTGGATAACCTTGACGGCCTACAAAATTTGTGATATACTAGTTTTGTAGCCGTAAGGTTGCCGTCGCCTGAACGATACCAGGATCGTATTCCAATTCCTCCACCCCTAACGGGGTGGAGTGTTATTTTTATAATGAAGAAAATCCTTTAAAGATTCAGCGGGAATAAATTTATCAGCCACCTCGTAAAGTTCTTTGCTCATACGTGGCCGACTACACACTATAACAATTTTTTTTCCTTTATTTTTAAAATAACTAAGCAAACCACTGAAGTCGCTATCTCCAGAAAATAGCATAACTGTATCGTATTTATCAATT
>JAHFAK010000067.1:2073-12961 GCA_023250585.1 Deltaproteobacteria bacterium | reverse complement strand
CTATCAATGAGCCATAAGCGTTTTTTTTCAAGTTCATTGTTCGTTCGGCCTTCTGGCATCAAAAATATTCTCTCGGGCTTTAATGCATATCTCTCAACCAAACTAAGAACTTCCTGAATGTCTGGCTCTTCTTCAATAATAAATTTAAAAAATGCTTTGGGGCTTTTGCAAAAAAATGCATACACCCTCGATTTTTCCCGCATTTCTACGTTAATTTTTGAATTAGTTAATTTCGGAGATACATTATACTGATCAATCCATATATCAAAATCTGCTAATGGTTCTATCGTACCATTTGTTTCTACTTCAAAAAAATAATCATCTTTTTCGCGCAAGCGTTCGAGGACTTCTTGTAATTCCTTCTGTTGTAATAATGGCTCTCCCCCCGTTATAACTACATTTTTACAATTGTATTTCACTACTTCATTAATAACTGCTTCCGGAGTCATCGTAATAATTGCATCGTCTTTCTTGAATTTCTTATACCCAGAATGAGCGTCATCCTTATGCTTATAGGGAGTATTTTCCCAATTCCAGGTATAGTCGGTGTCACACCATATACAATAGAGATTACATAAAGACGCGCGAACAAAAACGCTCGGCCTGCCAATATTCTTTCCTTCGCCTTGAATAGAATAAAATATCTCTGGCCCATTATTCAGCTTTGCTATTTTTATCATGCTGGGATAGATATATAAACCTTACGAACATTTGTAAATGGGGAAACCATGAATGCTCTTATTTTTATACTTCTGATATTTATTTGGGGTTGTTCATTTATTGCAATTAAATTTGCAGTAATGGAAATTCCTCCCTATTTTGCGGCCTCAATGCGTATTATGACTGCGCTTCTTTTTCTTCTCATAATTCGAATGATATTTTACAAAAAATATAGTTTTCGTGGCATACGTAAAAACATCCCCTTCTCGATTCTCGCGGGATTCTTTAATTTGGGAATTGCATGGTGCTTTCTTTTTTGGGGTGAAAAATATACCTCTCCTGCCCTTGCTTCAATAATTAATGGAAGTTATCCGATTTGGCTGCTTGGATTATGCCTTATATTTAAAATCGAAGAGGTAACACGAACAAAAATTTTAGCGGTTATGCTCGGATTTATTGGTATCATCACTATTTTCTTACCAAAAATCCAAGTTGGAATGACCGAAAATCTCTCTGGCGCATTATCGATATTAGCAATGGCTGTTTCATATGCAATTGCATCTTCCATTTTTAAAAAATTTTCCGCGAAAATATTAACGTTACCTCATTTAATCATCCAATGCATCGCTGGACTTTGTATTACCATTCCTGTTTCGTATTTTTTTGAATTCGAAAAATGGCATGAAGTATTTACAGCCAGCAGTAGAGCAATTGGAAGTACCATATATTTAGGCATATTCAGTACGGCTATAGCCATTTTACTTTATTTTAAACTCTTTAAATCCATTGGCGCCATTCGCGCTTCTTTAGTTACTTACTGTATTCCCTTTGTTTCAATTATACTCGATATAGTTATCTTGCGCGTTTCACCTCATATCAATGAGGTGCTAGGTCTTTTCATTATTCTATCAGGAATTTTTGTAAACTATTATTTTGAAGAACGATCAAAGAAAAAAGAAGCACGAATGCTTCCGCAGGTCGTTTTTTCGAACGTAACAGCAGAAAAGTAGGTAGAGAATTCCCAATATAAAAAATGCATGTCCTTTTTCCTCAAAAGTTGCAACCTCACTTTATACCCTTATTTTCTAAATATTTCTTGATTAATATCTTCATAAAATACAATTGGATATTTTTTAGCATTAACAGTAATAGTTACTGAATCACTGTCTAAATTTCCCCCTTGATCACTGACTTCAAGAAGAAATTCATATGTTCCTGTAGTAAGAGGAGCAACAAATGAAGCAAAAGCAGAATAGGCATTCTCAATGGTTATTTCTCTAGGTCCACCACGTAGTGTCCACTGATATGCAATTTCATACCGATCATCTTCATGGTAACTTTTACTTCCATCTAATATTACCGTAGTTCCTGGATAAGTTGATTGATCTACTCCTGCATTCGCCACTGGTTTCGGATTGGAAACAATAATAACTACTTGATCTTTGCTCGACTGACCATCTTGAGTTGAGACTGTCAGTTCAAAAAGATAACTTCCTTCCAGTTCGGGAGCAATAAATGACGGTTGTGATGTATGAGCGTTTTTAATCGTTACTGTAGTTTGACCTTTGAGTAAAATCCATTCAAAACTTAGTTCTTTACCATCAGGATCGAAACTTTTTGTCCCATCAAGATATACTGTTTGATAAGTAATGACGGCCTGATCTTGACCAGCATTTGAAATAGGATGGGAAGAAAGTACTTCAACTATGACTCTATCAACGTCACATGAGCCTCCTTGATCACAAACTTGCAGCTCTATCTCATAGCTTCCACTCTGATTAGGAGAATAAAAATAAGCGAAGGGAGAATCATGTTCATAAGAAATTTCTATACTCTGTGGTCCATTAATTAAATTCCAACTGTATGACAACTCATAGCCTAGTGGATGTATACTATTAGAACCATTTAATTGAACCCAAACATATGGTTCAACTTTTTGATCTTCACCGGCACGGGCTACTGGATTTGCTCCCATAACAATAATATCGACATCATCATAATCACTATATCCATCTTGAGTAGCAACAGTTAATCTAAAGCTATACGTCCCTTCAACAGAAGGAGCTGTGAACATCATAGTTTTTGAATGATTATCATTAATCTTAATTTGGAGTGGACCCTCTATTTGTTGCCATGTAAATGAAAGTTCTCTGCCTGATTGATCATAACTTTTTGATCCATCTAATGTTACTGAGGTGTTTTTGTACACAAACTGATCAGCACCGGCATACGAAACTGGGTTTGGTGCAACAACGCTCACTACAATTACCTCTGAGTATGATGAACATCCTTCACCATTACAAGCTTGTACTTGATAACAATAGTCTCGAGCGATACGAGCATCAAATGTCATACTAGTATTTGATGTTGTATATGAGTGCTCTTTCCTACAATGCATACCATCTTGTTCTAGATCTGGAGTACCCTCAATGAGGTGATACTGGCTGGCTGCCGGTGATGCGAAAGGCATCAACCAATCCACGAAATAATTATAATTAAGGAATACTTCAGTAGCAGCTTTAATCATTGGAATTAATGGAGATGAAAGTGAAACTGTAATAGAGCCATCTCTATAACGTTCACCACAGCCAATACTCGTACATGAATGAACATAGTAATCATAGATGCCGCTTATTGACACTACTGCATTGAGACTTAATCCATTCACAAAATATGAATCATCACTTATTATTTCTTTTTTATCTTCATCCCATAAGATTTCATGTACAAGATAAAGCGTTACCATATCTCCCTCGGGAGATTCTGACCATGAAAGAGTAAATTTTCCCGTATTTGACGATGCGGGAAGAAATACATTCTCTGGCGGCTCTAAAGCTCCTGCTGATCCAAGTTCATAATTATCATCGAAAATGGTTATATTATTTTCAGGATGAGCATCTGCTTCGTCAATAACTACGCCTATCCAATAATGAAGGCCTTGCGAAAGTGATCCCGGAAGATGAACATTATTAATATTAACTTTTACTCCACTATGAGGTTGAAAATTCCAATCGAAATAATGAGTATTCAATATCGTATCAGCACTATCGATTGTTTCATCATTCGATAGGTACATCTGAGCATAGAAGCGTCCTGATTTCCATCCTCGAGAATCATTGAATACCACGTAAGATACTGTTGAAATTGGCTGGTCAAAGTCAGTAATAATACTCGGCGTTGTGGTAACATGAAGTGGAACAATATCAAAGTCAGCTGAAGTATGGGAAGCAATAACAGAAGAAATAGTCTGGAACTTTCCACTCGTAATTACCGTAGAATAAAAATTATCACTGTGATTGTCTTCATCCTCATCTTCAGGATCATAGATAGAACCTGATATAACAGCAGAGACATAGCGATGAGAATCAGAGTCAAAATACGATGGTGCCCCACTCATACCTCCATATGTATCACACATTGTGTGGACTGAAGAACAATCAGAGTAAAATACTTCTTCATAAAATTGGTGATACCAATAAAACATTGATTTCATTTCATACGGTTGCCCTCCAGGATATCCCGTACCTAAGAAGATAATGGAGAGCATATCATCACACGAAAGTGCTGCATATCCATTCCATCCCGTAAGCCCACCAATGGGCCGAGATAGAAGAACAAATCCCATATCATCATCCGGTGTATACCGTGATGCTTCTGCGTAGGTATTAAAAACATAGATGACCTGGGGATTAATTCTTCCTAAGGAACTCCAATAATCTTCTGCTCCTGGAATAAACTGCCGTACTAAGAATTCATTATCTTCAGTATTATACACACAATGCCCTGCAGTAAGGATAAACTTTGAATCAATCAATGCAGCTGAACAACCGCCGTATGTCCCATACTTTATCCATGGGTATTCTTGAGGATTATCAACTTTATATAAAACTCCAAGTGCTGGATAAGAAGAATTATCTGTCTCTGAAGTTTCTCTATTTTCAACATTCATGGAAGACGATGAACCACTCATACGTAATTGATTAAGGCTATTATTTACGTTTGATAAAGCCTGAACATCGATAGTTTCCTGAACACCTGATAGGACATCATATTTTATTAATTTTGTTGCCTCTGGCTTATTCGTTTTACTTGTTGTATTTTCCAATTCGGATCTTAATACGAATGGCATTTTTTCTGGCGTTACTTCTTGAGAATCTACCTGAGGATATTGTGGTACAACAGGAACCTTTATTGACATCGGATGATCAACTCGTGTGGCTTCCACTGAAGGTAAATGGGTCAAATAATTCTTTACTTCCTCGTTACGATTAGCAATGGAACTCGAATTCTGTGAGATTTTACTTTTGTTTAAATACAGTGATCTATTATTTATACCATCTGAAGAACAATGTATAGTAAGAGCAAGCACAGCGAACAATAGAATGAGTACTTTCATATGCTTAAGCATTACCAACTACTTCCTTAATTAATAATTATGACAGGACCTCTCTCTTTGAGATTAAGCAAGATAGATGCCAAAAATAAAGAAATCTGACCACTATAAGGATGTTATTGAAATGAAAGTGATTATGTGATTATTAACCGACTGACTACAGAGGTCTTTGATTCAAGTTTTACTATTACTCTATTGTAAGCTATGTATTTTTTACATCCATTTAATTTTCATTCTTACTTATTTTCAAGCTGCTTTGAGCCATTTGATAGAAGGTTTCTTTTCATGTATTGTACATTCCTTTAAGAAAAGATTGATAAGATTTTGATAACTAATTCCTGTCTCTTTTGATAATTCTTTAAAATACAAAACTATTGGTTCATCAAGATTAATAGTAATCTGTTTCTTAAGGTGTTTTGCATAGGGATTCTTTTTCGACTGTAAAAAATTATATTCTCTTCTCATTTTAAAAACTCCATATAAAGTTTTTGTTCTCTTTTTGTTGCCCTTCGTGCTGATATAATACGTATTATTACACCATCTCTACGATAACAATGACAAACAACTAATAATTGCATTGTATAGCTCGTACCAAGAATAATAAAACGATCTTCTTCTTTCGAATGGTCTGGATCATTCATAACTCGTGCATGTTCATCTGAAAATATTGTCTGTGCTTCTTCAAATGATATTCCATGTTTCTTAAAATTACTCTGTGCTTTCTTGCTATCCCATTCAAATTGATACATTATTATTTAATTATAATATAATTATTAAAAAATACAAGGATTTTCTAGAGTAATAATATCTGATAGGCTAACTATTATAGGGAGTCTCATTTTTCCTAACTCCATGAACAAATGTAGAGTTTCCCCATACAAAAAATAGTATAGCTATAAGAGTAACCATACACATGGCTTGCAAGAGTACAATATAATTATACTCTTTTAAAAGATATCCACCAACTATTGGCCCAAACATAAAACCTAATGATCTAAGATTAGATGCTCCAAAGTAAGCTCCCTTGAATCGTTCAGGCGCCATTTCATCAATAAGTAAATTTTCGTTTGGCGCACCAATTACTTCTCCCAAAGTAAGAATCACCATTGAGAATAGCCATACAAAAATATTGGTGCCAGCAAAAATAAAGCCAAAATATCCTAAGCCATAAATCAATGCTCCAACAGTAATAACTGAAAAAGTTCTAAACCTTTTCGTCCAACGGGTTATGAGATATTGAAAGATAACAATGGTAAGTCCATTCAAACTGAGGAGAGTTCCATAGAGCATAATTCCGTTATGTTTCATATTTTTATTCAAAAATTGCGGGAATGTTGAATCAAGTTGCGTATACGTAAACAACATACACAATGAACCCAAAATGAATAATGTATAGGGAAAATCTCGTGAAAGAATACGCACCACTGTTTTCAATTCTATTTTCTCTTTTTCCTGATTTGATTGCTCTTTAAACCGAATTTTTCTACTTAATAAAATAAACCCTACGTATTGTAAAAAATACATGCATGCGGTAATTAAAAAACCGATCTGTGCCTGATTTTTTAAAACCAGTACACCGACTAAAGGTCCGATTGCTCCACCAATATTGATAAGATAATACCGAAAATGATACATGCTTCTTCGTTTTTCTCGTATGGTAAGATCAGACATGAATGCATTTGCCATCGGCTCAAAAATTGCTCTGGCAATTCCATTAAAAATATTACACATCATAAAATGCAATGGAGTTTGTGCACATGCAAAACCCAAAAATGTTACAGTCCATAATAAAAGGCTTGCTTGCATAATATGTACTCGACCAATCCTATCTGAGAGATGCCCCAAGAGAAACCCCATGAGAAAACCTGCTAAAGGTCCAATGCCGATAATAAGGCCAATCATCAATGGATCGGTTTGATTTTCAATTTGAAGATGGAGCGCCAAAAAAGGCATGGCCATGAAAAAAGCGGTTCGACCAAAAAATGTGCCAAATAAAAGAAACCAAACGAGGGGATGATATTGAGAAATTTTATCCATATCAGTCTAGGTAGTGAGAATACACCACTTTTCCATTTACATTCAAACAATAAACTTATATTTACTCTAACTATGGACAATGGGATTCCATCTCAACCTAACTCGCCGCTTCAAGATTCTGAAATCGACATTTCTCTTGTTGAATACAACTTATCTCTAAGCTATGAAGAACGCTTACAACAACATCAGGAAGCATTAAATTTATTTCTTTTGATTCAAGAACAAGGTAAAAAACTCAATGAACAATTTAAATAGACTCTTGCAATTACTCTTAACAAGCGATTTCGATTTTGTACTCGTCGGTGGTTTCGCAGCAGCCCTGTATGGATCTTCCATGGTTACTAAGGATATTGATATTTGCATGCTCACTTCAAAGGAAAATATCGAAAAATTACGTCTTGTTCTTAAAGACTATAATCCTCGTCACCGAATGACACCTCAAAAATTATCTTTTCTTCATTATCCAGAAGATATATCGATCATAAAAAATATTTACTTAGAAACCACTCTCGGAGTACTGGATATAATTTCAACTGTTTCGGGAGTGGGAACCTTCGAACTAATAAAAGAACATGCTACTATGATATCTTTATTCGGTAAACAGTGCCCCATATTATCTATTCAAGATTTAATTAACTCAAAAAAAAATCTTGCCCGGCAGAGGGATTTCGTAGTCATCAAGGAATTAGAACTTATCTTACAAAAAAAGAAATAATTTTAACAATAGTTCTCAAAAAGGCACTGTTTTACAGATGAAACGACAAATCAATAAACATCGTTTGGCCTTCATCAAAAATGTAGTTATATCCTACACCAAATATGACAAAGTTCCAAATGAGCACACCTATTTCGCCACCGGTACCAAGTGTGTTTTCATTCCCAAGCGCATCTTGAGTTGCCGTATCTAAAGAAATAAAATTGGGAATATTTCGTCTGATACCAAACCAACCGATATGAGGAGACAAGAAAATTCTATCAGGAAGCAAAAAATATTTTGGCGCAAAACTCCAGCTGTAGATATTTGTGTCCCAACCTGTGGTATCAGCTGCAAAGCCAGCGGAATTTGGGTCAAGGTCAATATCCATGAACATAAAACCAAGAGTTACCTTATCGGTCAACCAAAAATCGAAATGCATAGTGAATCCAAAACCATCATCCCAATGATCAAAAAGATCTCCAATGGGCAGCCACCACTGCATGCCTAACGAAAGCGAAAATGAACCTGCTTCTTTATGATGAATTTTCCAAAATTTACTATTTTCGAATCGATGCATGAACTCGATACACTCTGCACACTCATCCTGAGAAACTGGTTCATGATTCGGATGAGCTAAAACAGGTATCGTGAAGAGAAATAGCACTATGAATAAAATACATATTTTAATTTTCATGCATTTGGCTCAATTGTTTTTTCATGATTACCAAAAATAACCTTGGAAATATTTACCGCAACTTTATCAGAGATATCTTTTTTTAAATTTTCAATCGCTTTTTCTCGAGCGGCTGATTCTGAGAGCTGTGTCGCTTTGCCAGTAATGGGATACGATCCATATTGATTTTTTGTCTTTGGATCAACTACTTGAAATGAACCTGAATATTGAAAAATCATCCATCCTTCTTTATTCAAAGGATGATCTATCTTCTTTAATTCAATATTTCCGGTAATAGTTATTGAACACTTCGTAATATCTGGTTCAATAATAAAGCCTTCCCGTGTAAGCCCTTCAGAAAGAGCTTCTTGAACCGAGACCACATTGTTACCTTCTAAATTAATACCTACTTTAAAATCATTCGTTAAAATATTCGATAACCGCGAATTTAAATCAGACAATGTATGCTTCGATGGTTCTATTCCAATGCCACTCGAATCTACAATCTTGAGATCTCCGTTTAACATATTCCTTTTGAGTATCTTTGGAATCGCAGCTGAAAAATACCTGATTTTCTTTAAGAGATCTTTCTCTGCTTCAGCGCTTATCACCAAGCTATCAATGCTTTTATCGATATCTAAAATTTCACTGGAAAGATCACTCTGCATTTTTATTTTATCGAGTACGGCAAGCGAATAATAGCGTTTTGAACCATCATCAAGATTTTCAGATATAGTTTCTTTTATCTCAATGCCGGTCAATGTTTTATCAGTAACAACTTTTGTCACCTCTTTCATTGTCTCTTCTGAATGAGTCTGAACACCATTTTTGGCATATTGATGAGTTGAATTCAAAATAGTAAGGCTTTCTTCTTGTATTTTTGCTTTAAATATTTTTGCGATTCCTCCACGAGCTTGATCATCTGCTGCTTCTTTAGTCGATCCAATCCCAAGCGTAGTAAGATATTGTATCTCGGGATATTTTTTATATTTACCCGTAACCGTCCATTCGGGAAGTGCCCTGGCTTGAAGAGATAATGCAATCAAACAAAATACTACTATGAGCTTTTTCATCATCTACCTCTTGTAAGGTTAGCGGTTAGCGTCCGAAAAAAACTTCTCAACGCGCTAACCGCAAACCGTTCACCGCTAACCTATCTATACGTTCTTACCGCTATAAACTTAGTTTTGCCTTTTTCTATTATAATATTTTTATACGTTTTTGTTTCCACATCATTTCCGTATTGATCTTTAAAATGTACCGTTACATCATACGTTCCTGACTCTAAATATACTTTTCCCAGGGTAATTTCTGCAGGTAAAAGGCGGAAGCTTCGTTTATCCGCTTGTTCAGTCGCAGCGCCAAAAATCATATATCCAATACTTGCAATCGTGCCTGCAATTGCGACCTCCTGATTATCGCTATCGGATAATTTGCGCAAACCATATTTCGCCGATTCTTTAACAACAAGCCGAGCAATTGTTTTACGTAATATACGCGGATAACGATCTTTAAGATTGCGTGTTGCAATTTTTGTTATATCTTCACCGACATACGTTTTTCCAACAATGTTAGAATTAATTTCTATATCGGCATGATCAATCCGAAATGAACGCTCTTTATACACCGGCAATGCAACACGAACGAAATTCACTTGTGTTGTTTTTGCCGGAAGGGCTACATTAATCGAGAATTGATCTTTATACGGTCCAAGTCCATTGTAATGAATGAGTACCAATTCTCCATTTTCTCTGACTTCTTTTTCACTCAATGTTTCTTGAATATTAAACTCACGTTTGAATTGTTCATATTCATTATTAAAACCCAACGCGCGAGCGGTTCGCAAAATATCCTCTTTAAGCATCGGTGGAATCGGAGTTCCATAAAGATTCAAATAGTTTTGATACGTTTCATACGCCTGCCGATAAAAAATAAATGCATCATTAATTTCGCCGTTCGATTCATTCAAGATACCCATAAAATAACGAATAAAAGCATCTTCGGTATAGGCAACGCTTACTTTTTCTTTAGGATCCTTTGCTTTTTTATTTTCCTCAGCGTAGCGATCACGCAGCATTTGGAGTTTATTATCAACCTTACGCCCTTCTACCAAAGCTTCTTCAAAGTTTCCCATGAATGCATAATTTAATGCCCACAACATATTAACAAGAACTTTCTCGTGATCCTCTCCTTCGTAAGGAATAACATTATCAGATGTAGTCAAAGAAGCTGCTGCGGTAGAAATACTTTTGGTATAAAGATCTTCTATGAGTCTTTCAGCTTTATCTAAAAACTCATTACTCTCTTTATATTTTCCCGCATGATGGAGAAGAAGCGCACGATCCAGAAAATACAGGACTTCATTACGCTTTCCGTATTCCTTGGCTTCTTTTGTTTCGACATATTTATCCGCTTCAAGATATTGTTC
>JAHFAK010000067.1:0-1973 GCA_023250585.1 Deltaproteobacteria bacterium | reverse complement strand
ATCATTTCAAGTTCCACTTGATAGAAACGGACTTGTTGTCCCTCAACTGAATCAAGAATCGAATTGATTTGACCTTGGACCATAAACTGAGCGCCTAACTCTTCACCCATAGCTTGTTGAGTTGCATCCGAAGCATATGTTGCTTGCTCTTTGCGTTCCTCACGTAATGCCTCTCGTTGACTTGAGTCAGCTACAAAATCAACAGCTCCTGAATTTAAAAGAGATCGTTCGAGATCTTTGGTAAATGTTTCTGTTGCAATATGTTCATGTGATTTATTTTTTACTGTTCCAACAATTACACGGGGGACTTCATTTTTATTATTTTTTTTTGCTTTTTCATACCATGGCTGTGCTAAACAATCTTTCATCATTTCTTCGGCAACAAGGCGGGAATCTGTATCATTCCAATAGCCGCTTAAATCAATCGTTTCGCCCGTCTCTTTACGCGACACTTTTCGTTTAGAACCACATGCCGTAATGGCAAAAATTGCGATGAGAATAATGAACAGTGATTTTTTCATAGTACCTCCTTAGAAAATCTTATTATCTGGGCATTAAAACGTAACAAAGGAGTTCTCTCGAGTCAAAGAAATTTATGCTAGACCATACTGCCTACCTATCTGCCTTCGCAGAGTACCACGGCATATGACGCGGGTGAATGCGCGGGAGCTTCGGCGGATGTCGCCTCAGGACTTGCAAGCGAATACCTTCCGTAGCCTTGACGAAGGAGGGTAATAAATAGTACCACGGCTTTAGCCCTGGGGCTCCATAGTAATTTATTAGTAAGGAGCAGTTTTATGAAAAAAATACTTATGACTCTTTTTATTTTCTGTCTTCTTGTGAGTTGCGCTTCCAAGAAAAAGAAAACCGATTGGAATGAAATTCATAAAGCACAAGATCACATGGAAGAAGATTTGGATAAAGAGACGAGAAAATAAAGCGAAATACTAAAAATAATCACGCTGATGAGTTGCGAAACAGAGAATACTCCAAAAGTTACTCCCCTATAATCGGCACGGTAAAATTCAATAACAAATCGAAATACTGAATACATAATGCCAAAAAGAGGGAGCAATATCCCCTCAAAGCGTTTTCTGAAAAAATACAAAAATAAAAAAATACTAAAGGTGATGAGTGAATAAATTGGTTGAGTTGGAATAAGGTTAACTCCCTCAAATTCGGGATGGAAATAAAGAACCTGAGGCTCAATATTATTAACAATCTTATAATTGATTCCCCAAGACGCAACTTTGCCATAACAGCAACCTGATGCAAGACAACCAATGCGGCCAAACGCAAGACCTAAGGGAATCGTAATGCCTCCAATGTCAGCGAGTTTAGAAAAATCAATTTTTCGATAATATGCATAAGCAAATCCACTTAAAGAAGCGAAAATGAGTCCTCCATAAAATACCAAACCGCCTTCCCAAATCTTAAATATTCGTCCAGGATTTTCGCGATAGAATGCAAAATCTTCAAAAATTACACCAAAAAGCTTTGAGCCACATAATGAAGTAATTATTGCGATAATCAAAAGATCAATGAGATATACACGATTAATACATTTTTCTCGTGCCAGTTTTGATGCAACAAAAAAACAGACCACAAATGCAATTGATAAGAAGAGAAAATAGGATGAAATCTCAAATGGACCAATTGAATAAAGTGGTTTGAGATAATAACTAATTGTCATGCTATCTAGTTTTTCAGAAGCAAGATTGGACGTCAACTACACAATGATTTCCGCACCCTCTTGGGCTGCGCAGAGAATAATTTTCTTTCCCGCTTTTTCAAGTTTTGCAGCTTCATTCTGTACAATCTCATCAATAAAGCTATCGGAGTGCATTGGATCATGATGAAAAAGGATGAGTTTTTTAACATGGTCTTTCACAGCGGTTTTAATCATGTGTTCAATGCATGCATGGCCCCACCCTATTTTGGTTTCATATTCACTTTGGGTATATTGTCCGTCA
>JAHFAK010000153.1 GCA_023250585.1 Deltaproteobacteria bacterium | reverse complement strand
GAGCCGTATACCCATTCCTGTTCTTTTGATATTTCTGAAATATTTTTTAAAATCTCAAATATATTTCCTGCAATCATACAATTTTTTACCCTGCCCTGAATCCTTCCCTCTTTAATTTTAAATCCAAGATCAATGCCTACATTAAATTCTCCCGCTAGTGTGTTTGATTGTCCGGCACCAAGAAGCTGGTCTACTAAGACTCCTTCTTTTATGTTTTTGATTAAGTCATTGTATTTTGTTTTTCCACCATCTATTACAAGGGATGTAAGATTTGGAGATGGTGGCTGGGTAAGAGATCCTTTGAAACCATTACCAGTAGAGACGTAGCGCGCTACGTCTCTACTGGCTGACGACAAATCAAAATAAAACGAATTAACCACACCGTTTTTAATAAGATGTTTTTTTGTGGTTTTTATACCTTCATCATCAAATAGAGTAGCGTTTGTACCGATAGTCGGATCTTCAATAAAAGAAAATCTCTTATCAAACAATTCTTTTCCAAGTTTATCGACAAGTGGTGAAACCTTTTGCTGAATTACTTTACCGTTTAACATAACTTCTAAGATCTCTCCGAATACACTTGCTACTGCACGTGGTGTAAAAATTACAGGATATTTTTTTGTTTCCAATGTAAGAGTTTCTTTTGAGTGATTTAACTTTTCTAGAATTTTTTTACTTATTTCTTTTTCATCGGGAAAATCTTTTAAATTACTGTTGCTGTCATATATCCCAAGAAAATCTTCATCCTTTACAAGAAGTGTACTAAAGCTTGTAGAGTAAATAGATTTTTTCTTTTTACCGGAAACACCATTTGAATTTAAATAAACAGTTTCACCAAATCCCAGATTAAATCCACCGCTTACAAGCAAATCTTTATGAAATGTTCCTAGAGATTCAATTACATTTGTTCCTCTTTCTACAAGATTCTCTAACAGCAATTCCTGCTGTAGAGGCGTTGCATGCAACGCCTCTACAGAAATATTCTCCTTTGTAAACTCAAATGTAGCCTCAGGCCCAAACTCGCTTGCTTCAATAGCTGCTGTTACAAGTGATTCCAGGGCATCTGGATCAGTACTGCTTGAGGAGCCTATTTTCTTATTTTTAATTAATCTTATTGAGATGCCTGTATTTTGATTACTCTCAAGACTTTTTAATGTATTATTTTCAAAACTGACAGGATTCTCTGACCAGGATTTTTGGATTATTTCTACGGAAGTGGCACCATCTTTTTTAGCAAGATCCAATATTTTTTCAAGTTTAGAATTTTTGATTTCTGTTTGCATGTTACATTATCCCCACACAAAAATAAAACCAGATAGAAATATTCAGACAAAAAATTCCCATTGCTATTCCAGCCAGGACATCAGTGAAGTAATGATGGTTTAGATATATTCTGGACATGATTACAAAAAAAGATATTACAAAAGCGATTAAATACCATGGTAAAAATGGTATAAAGTTTTGAAGAAGTACTGCACTAAAAAAATATATTGAAATACTTGCCATAATATGCCCACTTGGAAAGCAGTAGCTAAGCCTTTTTCTGACATTGCTGTTTATATGTTCTGGTCTTTCTCTTTTATAAACTAACTTCATAAGCCGGTTTAATACCCATGAAAAGATAAGTGTAAACAATATCCCGCAAACCAGGGAAGCTGTATGTTTTGTAAGAAATAAAATGAGTGCAATGACAATTGAAAATAAAATATGAAATATTGCATTTCCAAACATTGCAAAGTTTGCAGATATATTTCTAATCAGACTGTCTTTAGGTTCAGTAGCCCATTTGGCTATGGACTGATCGATATTTTGCCAGAAAGTTTTTTTATAATTTAGGGCAATTATTATAAACAATATAAGTGAGACTATAAATGAAATTTGGTCTGTTACAAGTCTTGCAACAAGATGATTTAAAGATGAGAGGGGGTGAAATAAAAAATACATTTATAATCCATATCCCTTCCATCGATTTTTTACAAGTTCCTTTGTTTGTGTATCCATCACCATTTCCTTTGGCCATTCACGAGTATATCCTTCTGACTTCCATTTACGTGTAGCATCTAAGCCCATTTTTCCGGTTATCGCCATAACATCTGGTGCATGATCCAGAATGTCTGTAGGTCCTTCAGTGATTAGTGAATCCCGTTTTGGATCTGTATTTGCAAAAACATGAAATGCCAGATTAGACAAATCATGAACATTTATGTCTTCATCTACTACGATAATATATTTTGTAAACATCATCTGTCCCATTCCCCAGATAGCGTTCATGACTTTTTTTGCATGTGCAGGATATTTTTTCTTTATGCTGACAATAGCACAGTTATGAAAAACTCCTTCAAGAGGAAGATTTAAATCTACCACTTCAGGAAGAAAAACTCTAATCAAAGGTAAAAATATTTGTTCGGTAGCTTTTCCCATATAACAATCTTCCATGGGCGGTTTGCCGACTATGATAGTAGTGTAAATCGGATCTTTTCTGTGAGTCATAGCGGTAATATGAAACTTTGGGAATAAACCAGCAGGACTGTAAAATCCTGTGTGATCCCCAAAAGGTCCTTCTACAGTTAGTTCATCCAGATCTACATAACCTTCTAAAACAATTTCACTTGTAGCTGGCACTTCCAGATCTACAGTCTTACACTTAACCAGCTCAACAGGTGATCCTCTTAAAAATCCTGCAAAAATAAATTCATCTAATCCTGGTGGAAGCGGTGCACTGGCTGAGTACATTACTGCAGGATCACATCCGATTACAACTGCGACTTCCATCTTACGTGACATGTCATTGCAAGCCGGAGGCGAAGCAATCTCCATAACGTTTGTGAGATTGCTTCGTCGTCCGTCAAAAGCGGATTCCTCGCAATGACGCAAACCATTATCATTGTTTCCATTTTGTTCTATTTCTTGCCCAAGCTTATCTGTTTTCTCAGCTCGGAGCTCGGAGCTCATAGCTCCCATCTCTAAATAGTTCTGTGCTCCGTCATGATGCTTATGCCAATGCATGCAAGTAGTATTATTATCCAGTTTTTGCAGGCGATACATGCCGACATTTCTAGTACCTGTTTTGGGATCTTTGGTGATTACTGCTGTCATTGTTATAAACGGTGCAGCATCACTAGGCCATGCTGTGATAATAGGTAATTTATCTAGCATTGGCTCATTTGGATTTGTAATCACTACTTCCTGACACGGACCGCTACTTACTATTTTTGGAGGGAAAG
>JAHFAK010000066.1 GCA_023250585.1 Deltaproteobacteria bacterium | reverse complement strand
TTCAATCTGAACTTGCTTCCTCTTCAGATCGAGTTTTTTAATAATAGGCACAATTGATTGATAGCCCGAATAAGTTCCCGCAATAACGAGTGAGTTTGTTTTTTTATCTGCTGTAACGTTGAGATTTTTTCCGCCTAAGGTAAGACCTTCTTCTTCCTTAGCAAAAATACTTTTTTTCTCAGGTGCTATACCTTTTATAACCCCTGATAAAATACTCGCCAGAGATTCCGCTTCGGCATGTTCGAGTTGGTATACAAAAACCCGCGTTTCTTGTTTTTCATCGGTGATTTCTGAATCGAGATCTGCAATGAGCTTACGAGCTTCTTCAATACCACTATCATTTCCTTTGACAATAATTGAATTTGTTCTCGGATCGGCAATTACTTTAGAAATAATTCTCCGACCTTTAAACTCCGTTGATTCCCCTCCGGTGCCTGTAAAAGGAAATTTTGTATCTTTTTTGGAGCCTCCTGCAATATCAATAATTTCTCCTAACTTCCGAGCAACATCTTCGGCAATGGCATTTTTAAGACGAATATGTTCGATATTTTCATCGAAACCTTCTTTATCTAATTTTGCAATCATTTCTTTGAGGCGATTAACTTTGCTTTTTGTATCCGTCACAATAATAGTATTAGTATCTTTATATACCTTCATATTGGAGACCATTTCCTTAAGCGTATCTGCAATCTGCCCAGCATCGATATATTTAATAGGAATGAATGAAGTGATATAAAGGTCCGAATCTTTAAGATTGCCATCTTTATCTATCTCTGAAGTCTTATTGACTTCTTCTGCTTTGATTATTTTCCAAATAGTAGGGTTAGACTTATCAATTGTCCATCCTTTAACAGAAAGAAGGGAAACTAAAGCTTCAAGGACTTCATCTTGCTTCAATGGACGAGGGGAAAAAAGAGTTGCTTTTCCGCTTAAACTATCAGGAAATACAATATGTTTCTTAGTAAATTCAGATATTTCACGAATAATCGATCGAAGATCAGCATTGCTGAAATTTAATTCTATCGTTTCTTCATCTTTATCAGATGCAGCAGCTTCTCCTTTTGGAGCAGAAGATGGATCATATACTTCAACATCATCGGTCTCTTCTGGAGCTGTCTTGGCCTTCTCTTGAGCTATAACAACATAGGGAAATTGCTCATTAATAAAAATAAAGAAGAATATAAAGGGTATAAATATTCGCATACACTTATAGTAATGAGCAAAATGTATGCCAAAATCACAAAAAACTACAATGATGCTTAGCAATATTATACGTGTAAATTCAATAACATACGAAAGTCCAGCATATAAGAGCAAAAAAGCGCCCACATAATGAGCGTTTTAATAAACTCTGCTATGAAAAAACTTCCATTTGAAAAGCCGTGCTGGGTTTAGGATTATTGGTTCATGGAAGCAAGAAAATCGCCATTTCCTTTGGTTTTAGTGAATTTATCAAGCAAGAATTCCATACTATCAACAGCATTTAATGGACTGAGAACTTTACGGAGAACCCAAACCTTATTAAGAACACTCTTATCGAGCAGTAATTCTTCTTTTCTCGTGCCGGATTTATTGATATCAATTGCAGGGAATATTCTCTTCTCAACGAGTTTTCGATCAAGATGAATTTCAAGGTTTCCTGTTCCCTTAAACTCTTCAAAAATAACTTCATCCATACGGCTTCCGGTATCAATGAGTGCTGTAGCAATAATCGTGAGGCTTCCGCCATCTTCGATATTTCGAGCCGCTCCAAAGAATCGTTTTGGACGATGAAGCGCGTTTGAGTCAACGCCTCCAGATAATACCTTTCCACTTGGAGGAACAACGGTGTTATATGCTCGAGCAAGACGCGTAATACTATCCAATAAAATAACGACATCTTTTCCATGCTCAACAAGACGCTTTGCTTTTTCAATAACCATTTCAGCAACCTGTACGTGACGTTGCGCAGGCTCATCAAATGTAGAGCTAATAACTTCTCCTTTAACGCTTCTTTCCATATCGGTAACTTCTTCTGGACGTTCATCAATGAGGAGAACCATTAAAATAACCTCTTTTGAATTAGCCATAATTGCATGGGCAATATCTTGAAGTAACATTGTTTTACCGGTACGAGGAGGAGCAACAATAAGCGCGCGCTGGCCTTTTCCAATGGGAGTTAAAAGATCCATAATTCGGGATGAATAATTAGTCGGCTTATGCTCCAAATCAAATTTTTTGTTAGGATAAATAGGGGTAAGGTTATCAAACATGATTTTGTCTTTTGTTTTTTCTGGATCTTCAAAGTTGATCTCATCAACTTTTAAAAGAGCAAAATAACGTTCGCTATCTTTAGGAGGTCGAATTTGTCCTGAAATTGTATCTCCCGTTCGTAAATTAAACTTTCGAATTTGCGAAGGAGAAACATAAATATCATCAGGACCGGGGAGGTAATTATAGCTCGGTGTTCTAAGAAAACCAAAGCCATCGGGTAAAATTTCTAAAACACCTGCACCATAAATATTTCCATCTTTTTCTGCTTGCGCTTGTAAAACAGCAAAAATAAGCTCTTGCTTACGCATTACAGAAAAGCCTTCAACATTTAGGCCCTTTGCAATTTTTGTTAAGTCGCCAATACTTTTTTCTTTGAGTTCATTAAGATTCATAGAACTTTCCCTTTCAGTTAATAAATGAAATATATAATTATTTTAATGAGATAGCATTGTAAGATACGGACACATTAGTATCAGATGAATGGTTAATATATGAAATCTCCTTTGATAGTAATTAATTTAGAACGTTTATCTAATGTCATGTGAAATAAAAAAGATTACTTAATGTATACGTTTTTGATAAAAGTTATTTTTCTATAAAATAATCAAATTTTTATATTTGTCAACTACTTTTGTTGCCTCACCTTACCGCAGTTTAGATTATAATCTTCTTGATCGTCATTCCGAGGTCAAGCTGCGGAATGACGACCTGAGACTTCCTCTTTAAAACTGCGGTAAGTTGAGCTTTTGTTGCCTGGCTGTAATCCTTCAGTTATTAGGCGGGGTTACTCTGGATTCTCGCTTTGGCAAAAATGATGAACGGAGATAATCCGCTCCCTAATTAAGGCAATAATGCCTTCGCCCACTCGAAAAATCGTTCTACTTTAAGGGCAAATGAAAAGGCTTCCTGTTCTTGAAATCGCTTTGGTTGATATTCGATAAGATTTTTTTCATCAATAATTTCGCAAAGACGCTGTACATTTTTATTGATGTTCTTGTCACTTGGAATGCTCTCGGCTAGTAAAAGAGCGGCATCTCTATGATGCGCGCTCTTTGAATGCTTACCTGCATGAAATACCGTTAATGCATCGCACATACTAATGCTTGCATGTACTCCATTGAGTAATACGGCATCCCATTCTCTATCTTGTAAGCATATATTCATCACTCCGTAGAATTGTAATGCCTTTCCCCTATAACTGCGATAGTTTTCTCGAGAAACATTTTTTGTAATGATTTTTCTAGTCATTCTCGTGTAATGGGCTCCTCTAATAACATGTTTTTCTTGGGAACCTCTAAAAAGTGCCCAGATACAAGGCGTCAACCTATGAGCAACCGGAGCGTATTGCTAATACGTGAGGATTACTCATAGGTTGACAACGAAGTAAATGGATAGTTTTTAGAGGTTCCCAAATAATTCTATAAAAGATTTTCCATATATTGATTTTCCTTCTTTTATAATAGCACGAATCAATGGATCATGTTTTTTTTGTCTTTTCTTTCGAAACTCATCGAAAGGAATAACTCGTATCGAGATTGTATTTCCATACAGTGTGATAAGATCTGCGATAAAACCGTCTTTTTTTACATACGTTGTGGCTGTATGAGTAATAAGCGCAATGTCTATGTCGCTGTCCGGTTTTTCTTCTCCTCGTGCAACGCTTCCGTAGAGCACCACAGATAAAGGATGTGGATCATATGCATGAGCAATCTTCATTCCCAGATCTTGGAAAATATTTTGCTCGAAATGCACAATCGGGTTTAAAAGTTCCTTTACAAGAATATGGTTTCTATTCACTTGGTATCGGTGAGTTTTTCCAAATATTTCTTCTTTTACTACGCCCTGTCTTACTAGAAACTTGAGGACATGATGTACTTTAAAAACAGATGCATTCGCCAAGCGGCTCATCATACGTCCTGACACTCCATTTTTTTGATGATAAAGCACCTGTAATACTAAAAGATTAATTCTATCACCGAGAAAATTATTAATGATATTGTTAAAAGTCATGTTATTCTTATATAACATATGTTATTTTAAAATAACATAGAAGTCAATGCCTTATGCAATTATTCAGTTAATGGGAGGAATTATTCTCCCGTTAACTTGGGTCTATCTGGTCACACAATTTTTTGAGCGCTTTTTCAAGATTATTATGAAGCTCTTCTAATGTTCCCGAATTATCCACAACATAATCCACACGTTGTTGCTTGTTTTTAATAGGTATTTGAGCGGCAAGAATTTTTTCAGCATACTCCCGAGGCAGCTTACGATGAGTAATTAAACGCTGAAGTTGTATATCTTGAGGAGCATAGATCAACAGGGAACAATTCATTCCCTTAAAAGAACCGGTTTCGATTAAAAGAGGAATTGAAACAAAAATGATCGATTCATCTTGATGAGCTGCAATTTGGGTTTGTATTTCAGTAAGAATAAGCGGATGAAGTATGGATTCAAGCTGTTTTCGCTTGGTTTCATCATTAAAAACAAGCTCACCTAGTTTTTTTCTATCAATTTCACTTCCGGAATTAAGAACTCCATTGCCAAATATTTTGAGAATTTTTTGGTATCCGGACATTCCCGGTTGCGTAATTGAATGAGAAATTTCATCAGCATCAATGACGGTAAACCCTTTTTTTCTTAAAAAAAGCGTCGCTTCGGTTTTTCCAGAACCAACCCCTCCGGTGAGCCCTACAATAATAGGTTTATGTTTCATGCTATTCTACAGAATTTTATGCGATATCTTCAGACAGAGATTTATTCTCGTTCTTCTTTTCATCAATGAATTTCAGGATCGTGTCCTTTGCCAAATCTTTATTAATGTTATTACTATCAATAAGAGAAAGAATATTATGCAAAAAGAAAAGGTCTTTTTCGTTATCATCAACTTTTCTTTGTTTGTATTCCTGAACATATAACGAAAGATCATCTCGAAAATTTTTAAATTCATCGTGTTTTCGCAACTGACGGATATCGGGGATCTGCCCCTGTATCAGTGTTTTCAAATAGTTGGAAAATACATACATCGGGCCGACAATCCGATGCGTAAAAATAATTCCTCCAACAAAGATAACCATAATAATTAATAACAGAAAAATGCCGAGAAAAAAGGGAAGGCGTTGATTTCTCATTACCGTATCTCGCATTTTTTCTTCGGTCATTGTTGTTTCTTGGGCAAATTTAGACTTCAAAGAATCATTTAAGTCAGGAATGAGTTGAAAAACTTCAAGCAAATTTTTCTTTGCATCCGAAAGCTCATAAATCAAATTCGAATTTTCTTTGGCGAGTTTACTTATATAAAAACTCAATCCAATCGTAATAGCTGCACAAACGAGCGTTACAATTAAGGTATATTTTAACTGAAGTTCTTTACTGAGAAGATACTTTCTTCTTCGAAAATGAAAAGCCATAGTTTAATTATTATAATGGACATGAATAAATTATCAACAAAGAAAGATAACTTATTCCGAGAATGAATGATCATAGGCAGCAGCAGTTTTTTCCAAATCAGACTGGTCATGAGCAAAAGAGAGAAACGATGCTTCAAACTGGCTTGGCGGAATAAAAATTCCCGAATCAAGGAGCCTTTTAAAAGTTCTTTTAAAATGTTCAGGGTTTGATTCTTTTGCAGTTATATAATCATAAACTGGATAGTGACTATAAAAAACAGTAAACAAAGATCCTATTGAATTTATACGTATGGGAACATTTTTCTTGTGTGCTCTTTTTTCTATTTCTTTCGTGAGATAGAGCGTATTTTGCTCAATTATTCGATAATCCTTGTTTTGTAAAAGCTCCAGTGTTTTTATTCCCACAGCAACAGCAATAGGGTTGCCACTGAGCGTTCCTGCCTGGTAGATGTTGCCTTCGGGGGCTATGCAGTCCATAATTTCTTTTTTGCCGCCAAAAGCGCCAATGGGCATGCCTCCACCAATAATTTTACCCAAACAAATAATATCAGGACTACTGCCAAAATATGTTGCCGCGCCGCCATAGCACAAACGAAAACCCGTAATTACTTCATCAAAAATAAGAAGAATTTTGTTTTCTGCCGTAATTGAGCGGAGTTCCTGTAAAAAATTTTCTTGGGGTAGTACTACTCCCATATTTCCGGCAATAGGTTCCACGATTACAGCCGCAATATTGTTTTTATGCTCAGCTATGGCCTTTTTAACAGCTTCGATATTGTTATAAGGGAGAGAGAGCGTTGTGTGCGCATGGGCCTGTGGAATACCTGGAGTTCCTGGAATTCCCAAAGTTGCTACACCGCTACCAGCGGCAACAAGCATTGAATCAGCATGGCCATGATAGCAACCGTCGAATTTAATTATAATGTCTTTCCCCGTATACCCACGAGCAAGCCGAAGCGTACTCATAACCGCTTCAGTTCCGGAATTTACCAGACGAACTTTATTGAGAGATGGAAAGGCTTTCGTGATGAGCGATGCAAACGTCACTTCTTGTGCGTGACACGCTCCAAAGCTTAATCCTTTTTCTGCGTACTCTTTGATGGTTTCTATAATTTCAGCTGGCGCATGCCCTAAAATCAATGGGCCAAAAGATCCTACGTAATCGATATATTCATTTCCATCAACATCATATATTTTGGAACCCTTCCCGTGATCTATATATAAGGGCTCCATCCCAACTGACTTAAATGCCCGAACCGGCGAATTAACGCCGCCAGGGATAAGAGACAAGGCTTTTTGATAAAGTTCAGCGGATCGTTTTCTCATGCGTTTTCCTTCTTCTTATTATACGATCTCAGCATTGCATTTTTAAATATATCTTTAAGCGCCTGATCTTTAATGCCATGAGAAGTATCTTCAATAAGCTCAAGATTTTTTTTACTTACACTTTGGGGAAGAGTTCTTGATGTAGAATTGGAACCAATCTTGTCGATCGAACCAATTTTAAAATGGATTTCTCTAATAAAATACGGTTTTATTTTCTCATTTATTTTAATGAGCACGTTGTTTTTTAAAAATTCAAGTTCGTTTTTCCAGGGAGCGCTGGAGACATTTACATAGAGTTTATTTCTGGCAATAAAAGAGGGCATTGAGTTATTGGAAATCTTTTCTCCAACTATTTCTGGCCACAGTTTACAGATTTTCATATACAGGGTCACGCCTTTACCGACACATTTATCAACGAGAAAAGATATATTGGGCCTTTGGAAACGTTCTTTACGAAACATAATGTATAATTTTTCCTTCTTCGACCTTATAGAGAGAATAATCATTACTATTCATGTCTTGTAAATAATTATCAAACTTTGTCGTTGTTAAAAAAATTTGAATATTTTTTTCTTGAAGATATTTCATTAAAAATGATCGGCGGGTTTCGTCTAATTCGCTTGAAATATCGTCGAGTAAAAAGACGGGATATTCGCCGGTTACTGAATAGACATGCTCAAGGTGGGCTATTTTCAAGGCCAGTATGATTGTTTTAATTTCTCCCTGAGACGCATAGTTTTTTGCAGAAAGATCTTTTAAACTAAAGGCTATATCATCTCGGGTTGGAGAAATTAAACAATGCCGTGAAAAAATTTCTTCATCTAATCTTCCATTCAAAAGATTTTCGAGATCATCTTGAAAGGTTTCAGATTTTATATCGAGAGATACATCAATAAGCCCAGAAGAGGGGATATACGTCAGACACAGAGAATCTTTTTTATGAGAAATTTTTTCATATATAGGGGCAATGCGTTCATTGAGCGCATTGATAAATGATTCTCGTTCAATATAAATAGGCGCGCTGTATTTTGCTAATTCTTTATTCCACAGCCTGAGATCATTTTTTTGTACTCGATCATTTTTTAGAAGCATTTTTTTTGAATCAAGGGCTTTTGAAAAATTACGATATACTCGATAATAGATTGGATTATAGGTTACGATTCCTCTATTTAAAAAATTCCTTCTTTCTTCAGGCAGGCCTTTGATAAGCATAGTATCATCCGGCGTAAATGTTACGACTCGATAATCGCGATAATAATCTTCCATATGAGAAACGGTATGATGATTAACTCGAATATTTTTTTTATCTTTGGATAAATTAAGCTCAAGGTCTTTTGTTAAGCCATCCTTGCCTATTTCCGCTACGATAGTCGACGAATCTTTTCCTTTCATAATTATATCTTCCTTTTTTGAACCACGAAAAGAGCGAAGCGCGCCTAAAAGATAAATTGCTTCAATAAAATTTGTTTTGCCTTGAGCATTCTTTCCAATAAAAACATTAATTCTTTTCATTGAATCAAGTTTTAACGATTCAAAATTTCTGAAATTGAGAAGAGAAATACTGTTTAGATACATACATTTCAGGCAAAAACTCTGCTTACGAACGAAGCGGCATTATTAAATGGAGATATTCTGCCGAATTAACATAATACAGAAGGGCAGGTGTTTCTTTATCTCCAAATTTTATACGAACTTTTTCGGCATTATTCATGACATTTAATGCTTCAATAAAAAATTTTGAGTTAAATGAAACTTCGAGAGGCATGCCGATGTATTCAACATCAAATTCTTCATTAGCTTCTCCGAGCTCGGGGGATTTTGAATACAGAGATAATTTTGATCCTTCTACGGTAAAGAGTACTTTTTTAAATTCATCGGTGAGAGAACAAATGGAAGACATTCTTTTAAGCGCATTAATTAATTCAACGCGATTTACGATCATTGTATTTTCATTCCGCTTGGGGATAACTTGTTGATAATTAGGATATCCTCCTTGAAGTAATCTCATAGAGAGCGTTGTATTATCTCCAATAACGACAAAATTATTATCCACAAAATTAAAAGAAACTTCAGATGCTTCGTCTTCGCAAATTCGCTTTAATTCGTTGAGCCCTTTTTTAGGAATAATAACTCCTTCGGTAATATTGATCTTATTCCAATTTTCTACTTCTTTATCCATTATCGATAATCGATGTCCATCGGTAGCAATCATTCGAATAAATTTCTTTTCTTCTCTCATTATTTTTTCAAAATACACGCCATTCAAAATTCTTTTTGTTTCGTTGTTGCTTGTTGCAAAAACTGTTTTTTCAATCATATCTAAAAGGCTATCGGTCTCTAATTTAAAAAATTTATCTTTTTTATATTCAGGAATTTTTGGAAATTCAGAAGGTTCTATTCCATTTAATCTTATGCGCGTTTTACCTGACACAAGCTCCATTTTAAATCGTTCATCCACGGCAACATCAATATCTTTATCGGGAAATTCTTTAATGATATCATATAATTTTCGAGCGCTTACGACAACGCATCCTTTTTTAAGCAAAGAAATAGGATACTGCTGTATGAGTGCAATTTCTAAATCGGTTGATTTAAATGTAATGGTATCTTTATCTCCTTCAATCAAAATATTTGAAAGCACATGTCCTATATTTTTTTCTGCTATTGAGATAGTTTTTGCTAATGCTTTTATAAATAAATTTTTAGGTATTTTAAATTCCATATGTTCTCCTTCTTATATTATTTATATATAAATATAGTAGTAGTAGTAGCTGTGGATTTGTGTATCGTTTTGTAACGTGTAAATTCTATTATGGAAAATGAAATTTCTCTCTGTATAAATGTTGGTATATTTTTTGTGTTTTGTTTATTGATCGAATTGATTAACATTTTATCCATAACTCACTCACAGGATATCAACAGTATTTTCCACACAGAAATTTTATGCCTGTAAATTCTTTTCAATGGTCTCAAGAGTTACCGATAAATTTTTATCATTTTTCATTTTGTCTTCAATCTTTTTAACGGCGTGGATAACTGTTGAATGATCTCTTCCCCCAAAGATATTTCCTATTTCAGGAAAAGAAATGTTGAAATGTTTTCTCGTGAGATACATGGCTATTTGTCGTGGAAAAGCTATAAACTTTTTCTTATTTGCCGATTTTAATTCAGTTGTATTTATATTAAAAAATTGAGCAACATGTTTTTGAACGTCTTCGAGTTTTAATTTCTTGTCGCTATCTTGAATTATGTTTTTCAAAATGTCTTTTGCAAGATCCAGAGATAGAGCTATGCCTGTTAATGAAGAATAAGCCTCAAGACGAATGAGCGAACCTTCGAGCTCTCGAATATTATTTCGTATATTTGTTGCAAGATAGAGAGCTACATCATCCGGAAGATTCATTTTATTGCTTTCTGCTTTTCGTTTAAGAATCGCTATCCGTGTTTCGAGTTCAGGTGGTTGTATATCAGCAATCAATCCCCATTCGAATCGATTGCGGAGACGCTCTTCGAGAGTTGGAATATCTTTTGGAAACTTATCGCTTGTAATAATGATTTGTTTTCTTTCTTCATAAAGAGCATTGAAGGTGTGAAAGAATTCGAGCTGCGTTCTTTCTTTTCCTGCAAGAAATTGAACATCGTCGAGTAAAAGCGCATCGCAGTTTTGGCGATATTTATTGCGAAATTCATTCATCTTGTCATACTTAATGCATGATATGAGTTCATTCATAAATTTTTCAGCGCTCAGATAACAAATCTTAAGCGAGGGATTATTTTTGATCATTTGATTGCCAATTGAATGTACAAGATGCGTTTTTCCCAATCCAACTCCGCCGTAGATAAACAGTGGATTGTAGTTTTCGCCCGGATTGTTTGCACAGGCAATCGATGCCGCATGAGCAAACTGATTGCTCGGTCCCACAATAAATTCATTAAAGATATATTCTTTATTTAAAAGAGAACCTTCGATTTTTTTTTGAAAATTTTTATTAATCAGTTCGGCTTCATTTTCTGAAGTAGGCATTTCTTCATCAAGCTTTTCGGTGAGCTTTGTATTTATTTCTAAAGCGACCTGAAAATCTTTTTTCAGAACTTCTTTGCAGGTATTTTTAATCATTTCTAAATAGTTTTTTTGAATCCAGACAAGCCAAAAATCATTCGGAACTTCGAGGATAATCCGCGTATCAGAAATTGTCCGTATTGCCAAAGGTTCAAGCCAGGCAATAATATACGGGGAATTTATTTGTTTTTTTATTGAATCAAGAATTTCTTTCCAGACAGTGATATTTGTGGTCATAAGCAGTTGCGACTCCTACTCAAAAGTTCCTATTAATCAACATAATATTCTTGCAGATAGCTATTGAGAATATATAAAAAAAAATCAATATGCAATCTTTTTTTTATCTGAACATCCTGAAGTCATTTGAACATCTTAGGAACTCTTTTTTTCCAGGCCGTAGGAAGGACAATATCGAGCGCATCATCGACCGTGATGATGCCTTTAATGTGAGTGAAGGTATCGATGACAGGGATAGCGGTGAGGTTGTATTTTGCTATTTTTGCCGCAGCTTCTTTTTGATCATCAAGGAGTGAAACGGTAACCGGATGAGCGCTCATGAATGTTTTTACCTTTTGGGAAGGGTGCGCAAGAATCAGTTCTTTTAATGAAAAAACTCCAAGCAGTTGATGATGAGGATCGGTGACGTATATATAATAAAAATTATCGTCGTTATGCTCTTCTTTTCTTAAAAAGTTTATTACATCTTCTGCTTTCAATTCAGGATTAACAGAAATATAGTCAGTCGTCATCACTCCGCCTGCAGAGTTTTCAGGGTATTCGAGAAGTTCTTTTACTTCTGCTGCTTCATCTTCATCCATGAGACGCAAGAGCTCATTTGCTTTTTCTTGTGGAAGATCTCCAATAACATCAGCTGCTTCATCGGGAGCCATTTCTCCTAAAATCGCTCCCGCTTTAGCTTTTCCTAAAAGAGAAAGAGCATCTGCCTGTTGTGATTCATCGAGTTCCCCGATTGTATCTGCTGCTGTTCCTTCGTCGAGTGATGCAAGAATCGCCGTTCGTTCTTTTGGCGAAAGAGTACTTACAATTTCTGCAATATCGGAAGGATGTAAAACAGAAAGTTTTTCTTGCGAGACTTTTAGTTTTAAGTTGGTAAATTTTCGACTAATAAGATTAATGCTTTTCCAGTCAATGAGATTTATGTTTGGACTCGTATCGAGGCGATGAGTTAAAAAATCCAAGCCTAATCGTCGAATAACTGCGCGAAAGCTTATATCCACAGCCATGATTCGCAGCGTATTATTGATTCGCGATAGCTGAATATCCTGAACTCGAATAACTTTTCTATCTTCGGTGTCGACTATTTGTTTATCTAAAAGATCTTTAATAAGAAAAACTTCGTCTTCTTTTAATGTTTTTACGGGAATGTCATCTATCTTAAATCCTAAAAAAATACTCGATTCCTCAAAAACCCGAACAAATCTCCAATCGATAACGATCGAACTATTTCCATTTTTTTTTATTTCAAGAGCAGTGATTTGTGGGTAATCACTGGATAATGATGCAACAAGATCTTTTACTTTGCCAATTTTTTTATTGGCTGCATCGATGATTGAGTTATTCTGAAACTTGCTTACAAAGAACATAATAGCATGGTAGCATTCTCTTTTTATTTATATCAAGACTGAAGAGTGAGCGAAGATGCATTCACATCTTCGCTGAACTAACTCAGATTTTATCTATTTGATTTTTCATGTCGCTGACTTTACTATAAAAATATGAATTATTTAGAGTTTTATCGACTCAAAAAAGAGCCTTTTTCTAATGAACCGGTTGGATCGCGTTTTTATTTCAATAGCGACGAACATCATCGCGCATATCTCAGAATAATGCATGCTATAGAAAATACTCGTGGCTTAGCTCTTCTTGTTGGAGATATCGGGACGGGCAAAACGACGATTGCTCGAAAAGTTCTCAGAAGTTTGGATGAATCTAAATATTTTGCTTCATTGCTCGTTATTGTCCAAACGAATATAGATGCATTTATTTTTTTAAAAAAAATTGCGTCTCAATTAGGCGTTGAACCGACTCGTTCAACCAAACAGGATACCATGAAAGATATTTGTGACAAGCTTTTAGATCGAGCGCATGCACATAAAAAAACCGTGCTTTTAATTGATGAAGCCCAAATGTTAAAAACAAAAGAAATTATGGAAGATTTACGCGGACTTTTAAAT
>JAHFAK010000065.1 GCA_023250585.1 Deltaproteobacteria bacterium | reverse complement strand
TTAACCCCCTACTTATGTTAAATAGTTATACTTAAAAAACCACCTTCATAAAAGGCTTTCTACCACAATATAACTCCTAATGTCAACCGAAAAATAGACATAAAATGAAAAAAATGTAACGCACTGATATTATTAATAAAATTATTGGGCGCCCTGCCTTGTAAATTATAATATTCTTGAGAACTAAAAAATCTCAGTAATGATAACTTTATTTGGAATTTTATCATATAATTTTATTTTGATTTTATCTGCTACTTACCTTAGTATATTTTGGTACATTTTGTTTTTAAACATAACGATAGATATATTTGAACATACACGACGCAAGAACGAGCAAGCAGACCAAGGCACGACGAAGTCGAGGAATGAGGCGTACTTTTAGTTACGCTGCAATGACGAGACGAGGAGTAACGAAGGTATGCGAAGTTATGGCGTTGTGTATAGGAGAAACTGTATGCTCAAAGAATTACGCGATTATTCAAGTTCATGGATGATTAAAGGTCTCATGATAGTGCTTGCATCAACTTTTATACTGTGGGGTTCCGGAAGAATTTCAGGTTGCAATGAAGATGTCGCAGCAAAAGTAAATGGTGAAGTCATATCAATGGCAAACTTTCATGTTATTGCTGATCAACAACTTAATCTGTATCGCGAACAAATGCGCCTCTACTTTAAAAAAGACCTCACCGCAGCCGATGAAGAGAGCTATCGAAAAATTGTATTTACCAATCTCATTGATGAAATAATTTTGAAACAAAAAGCAGCAGAGCTTAAGGTTCCCATTTCTTCTACAGAAACAAAAGAGAGTATTAAAGAATTGCCCTATTTTCAAAATGAAGAAGGCGCATTTGATTACGAAAAATATATCAATATTGTTCGCTCATATTTTCGAAAAACTCCCGAAGCTTTTGAACAAGAAAAATATGAAGACTTACGAGTGAGTCGCCTTGAATGGATTGTAAAAAACAGCGTTCTCTTAGGAACAGAGGACAAGGAGTTTGAAACAACTTTTAAAAAAGAAAAAATAAAACTTGGTTTTATTGCCTTGGACCCAACGAGCTTTGAAGATAGAGTTACGGTTGATCCCGCTAAAGTTAAACAATTCTTCAAAGAGCATACATCATTTTTTACCACTCCAACCGGACAAACTCCTAATTTTGATAGCATCGCGGATGAAGTTTCAAAAAGTTATAAAAAAGACGAAGCGAAAAAATATGCAAAGAATACTGGTAAAGAATTACTTGCCGAATGCATGAATTCAAAAAAAATTGAAACGATCCAGAAAGCAGCCAAGAAGAATAATCTCACGGTAGAAAATACCGACTATCTTGGACGTAATCCCTCGGGCTATATTCCAAAAATTGGCACCGACTTCGAAACGATGAAAGATCTTTTCATGTTATCAAAAGAAAATCCTTGCATGAATGAGATAAAAGAAATTTCAGGGAAACACTATCTGATATGGTTAATAGATAAAAAAGAAGACGCTCCTCAAGAAGAAAATGACACCTATTTTGGTAAAAATTATGTAGAAACAAGAAAAAAGGATTCTTTCTTTACAAGCTACAAAAAGAATCTTGAAAAGCATGCAACAGTAAAAAAATACATGTACCAAGATAATGAGAAAACTTAAACTTACTTTTTTTATTGTATTACTTCTTATTTCATCAATCGTTACTCTTGAAATGTATCTGCTTAATGAATTCGTAAAAACTATCCGAACATTAGCTCCTCATAACCCACCGCGAGCTGATGTCATTATTTGCCTAACCGGTGATAGTAAAAGAATTCCAGAATCATTCCAGCTTTTGGACACAAGAAAAGCTGAAAAACTTTTTCTCTCAGGTGTGAATAAAGAAGTGAGCCTTGATGACATTTTACAAATTCTTACGATGAATATTCCCGAAGATATGCTCAAAAATATTGTTATCGATAAAAGTTCCATAAACACCTACGATAACGCAAAACAAAGTCTTCTCTATCTACAAAATGAAGGATACCATTCAATTATTCTTCTCACGTCAAATTATCATATGGTTAGAGCCTTATATATGTTTCAAAAAGTATTCCCAAAAAATATAACTATTTATCCCTATCCAATTAATGCACCAGATGTACAGCTCGAACTTTGGTGGGAAGATGCCAATTCACGAAAAATTATACTTTCAGAATTTATCAAATATAGTTGGTATAAATTTTGGTTAGAATTAATCGGTTAAAGACTCTCTGAAAAACTCACATTTGAGGGAACCTTTCAAAAAGGTCCAGATGTAAGGCGCACGCAAAGTCACAACCGGAGCATACTCAGATAGTATGTGAGGATTGTGAATTTGTGTGCAACGACACAGATGGACCTTTTTCAGAGGTTCCCTTTATATCCTTCGGCAGCTGAAGTAAATTCACTTTGCATAAATTCTTCAATATCCTTTGGTTCTTTAAGAAGGCGAGCAGGATCAAGACTCATATTTTGTGGAGAATTTTCCTGAACGTCTATCCTTCCAAAGCCAACATATGTTTTTGCATAGATTCGCTGCTCAAGCGTTTGCTCAGGATCCTCAAGTTTTATAACAGCCATGTGAGATGTATCGGCTTCATTACTATCGTTAACAACATATTCTCGATCTCTTTCTTCTCGCTCTTCATCACGATATCCAATGGAATTATCCACACGTTCTTGTCTTCCAGATTCTGGTTCATGAATAATCTCAAATTTTTGGCTACTCATTCGTGCCATAATTCGCGACCGCGCGACAAGATTAACTTCACTCGAACCTTGAAAAATAAGATGAGTAAATGAAACTCCCGAAATGAATACCATGAGAAAGAGTACGAAGAATACGAATTCAAGAACAGCCTGGCCTGAAGAACGTGAAGCGAATAAAAAAAGCCTGCGCATTTTTTCGAAGAGCAAGGCGGCAAGAAAAAAACGACGCAGACGTATATGATAATACGCCGAGGAGTTTTTTTTGTAGCCAACGCCGCTATTCGGAAAAAGGCGCAAGCGTCTAATGTAAAAATAATTTATATGCATCTTGTGCACCCTGTAATTTATTTCTAAATGCTTCTCGATACATTGCTGGAAATCCTTGTTTAGGACTGCCAATTCCTAAATTAAAATCATGAGTAAAAATTGCTTGAGAAAGTTTCCCTTTAAAAGGATTTCCTTCCCCATAATAATTATTTTCTACGCCGCCTATTTCCTCGCGAATAAATTTTTCTTTTGCCAATGGAATAAACCATACTGCAAGGCCAGGATTTGGAAACATAAGAGATTCATAGTCATAGTATTTTTCATTCGGTAACGTTAAATTATCTTGGACATGAGATGCATTGACATTTGCGGGTTCAACATGTCGCAGATAATCAGTAACACCGGTCAGAGTATCGCTCAGGGATAATTCATATTCGTCTCGCATTGTTTTTAAATTGCGAATTGGAGCTGCTGCGCTAAAAGCCGCAAATGAAGGAAAGCGATGCTTGCCAAAACTTTTATCCCAATTCATATAACGATTTGATGGTTTGTAATCCACATTACGATCGTTATGAGAAACTCCTTCGGTAAAACTTTTCTGGAGAATTCCTACAACAACGTGACCACTAAATGATGGTTTAATTCCAATCTGATACGGCACTTCTATGGGTGATAGTGTCCGAGGTGAAGTTTCATAATAACACGTAAATTGAGGTGGATTAAGGTTATAAGAATAATAGGATGGAGTGACGAATTTTTTTTCAAATAACTCAAAATCATTCGCGATATCTTTCATATCGACAAAAATTTCTTCCTCAGAAATATTTGGAATATTTTTCTTAACGGTTTCAATCACTTTTTTCTTTGCAAGTTTCTGGGACTCTTCGAGGATTCGCATAAATCGGGCTTCAACTTGAGGAATGACAATAGTCCGATAAGAAGTCAGCGCTCCATCGATTTGATCATATCGTGCGCGATAACCCGAAACATCGCAGAACACTCCATTTCGATCATAATAACTGCAGTTAACCCCTCGCCCAGATATTCCACTTGTTGTGCACTGAGCAAGAGATATATTAGAAATAAGATTGTAATATTCTCCTTTTAAATATGTATTCAATTCGGCGATCGAATCACTTAAAGCTCCCAAGTACTCTTCATCATTCGCCATATGATATGCCATGACTGACGCGCCGGCGTATGCTCCAAGATCCGCCGCAGTTTGCACTTTAATTTTATGAGAAACAATCTCGCCTGTATTAATTACAAATGCCCAGAGCATCATCATGGTAGCAACGATGAGAGCGTAGAGGGGAAGCACTTGGCCATTTTCCGATTTTGTTTTTTGAATAAATTTGGTTAGAGGTGAGCGGTGTGCGGTGTGCGCTTTTAAGATATTTTCAGACGCTAACCGCTCACCTCTAACCGCTAACCTATCTTCTATCTTCATGTTTCCTTTCCTCAAGTCTATACGGAGCCGTAACTTCCAATGTGTCGAATAAACCTTCTTTGTTGAGTCCGGGAATACTCAAGCCCGAGAGAAAAAGTGGCACACGTTTATACTTTACTTTCACGAGGCCAAAAGCCGGTTTATAAAGTTCTTCATCTGTTTTCGTATGGTAAAGAAGGCCTTGATTGCTAAATCCATAACGATTTTCAAGCGGCTCATATTCAGTTCGATCCATAAATTCCCCCGGATTACGTTTATAATAGCTATCAGCAATTATTTCGATTTCTTTTTTGCGAATCATGGGAGTTGCAAGCTCTACAACTTGTTTGCCTGCTTCTTTATAAACGAGTGCTTCTTCATTCTCCATTTTAGCATTGCCATAGACTTGATATGAACGACTGGCGGTGAATGCTGCATATTTGGCCACATCATGTTCAATCATATAGAGACACATGTCGATGAAGAAATAGATGAAAAGAAACAGGACGGGAAGAATAAGCGTTAGTTCAAGGAGTGTTTGCCCTTTCTGGTGTGTGTTTCTTTGTGCATGCATTGTCTCTCCCTTTATTCAGAACATTTTCCTTCAGTTTTTGGTACTCGGCTTGATGTAGATTCACAGAGTGTGCATGGAACTGTCGGAACTCGAGTGAATGAATCCGAATATTTTTGTAAACTCTTGATATTCGTTCCCGATAAATTAAATGAGGTAATGTACCCCGATGTTTTTGGAGGAGCATAAATATCAGGACAGTTAGGAGGTTCTTCATGACAGATACATGTCTCGCTGATTATCTTCAATGAAAAAACTTCAATGCATCCAGGAAATGGATCTCTCACCATGGCAATATTTTGTCCAAGAATATAAAATGTCCCAGATCCTGGTAATCCTGCTTCTGCACTGGTAAACGAAAATTTCTTCCCTTTAAAAGTTAATGTAGATCCTTGCGCTCCCGTAAATGGTCCGCCTTGCAATTCTATCTCATCTCCATTCATTGCATTGCCCGGACTATCAGGTTCAAAACAAATATCAACTTTACCGGGAATAAGTCCGGCAACTCCTGCGATAGTACTCGTACCTGTAGCAAGTAATTGCAAGTAATCGAGTAAGTCTTGGCCATTCGGAGTATTTAAATCGTCTGCAAATGTATCATCTAAGTTTGGCAAAGCTGGATCATCAACATCTGAAGGTTGTTCAGCTTCCATAGGAAAATCATTAGGGTCTTCTGGATCAGTTCCCCAAAGTTCTTCCTCATAATCAGGAATAAAATCTCCGTCAGAATCTTGGGCATTAATCTCATCAACTTCACTTCCGCCTTTACCCCCGGTCGATGATACACTCTTACCTCCGCCAGCACAGGTTAACGAAAATGTCGAAAGGGCTGCAAGCGCGAAAATAAGAAATAATGTTTTTATAGTTTGTTTGTTCATATATTATGGATATGGTTTTGTTACCGTATATTCTACATTGTAAAATGCTTGCTGACTCAGTGTCAGACTATTGTTTTCTTTATATTCAAAAAATGAATTCAAAATAATCGCAAGAATCAGACATATTAATAAACCAAGAGCAAACTCAGTTGTTGTTTGGCCACGGTTAGAAAGCAACTTCTGTATCATTATTACCATCTCCACTATTTGTATCTGAAAACCGACATTCATTCTCTTCTAAAAATTCTACTCCTTGATTTGTATATGCATCTTTGGTTGTAAAGAGTGCATTTTTTTCATCATAAAAACCAACATAGATTCCCTTTTCTTTATCATAATAAGCATTGCATACGGGTCGATTATTCGCTTTATAATCTGAATCTCTGGTAAACTCAGTTCTTATCGCATTAGAAGAGCTTTTCGTATCAAAATTATATCCCCATGCATGCAAGTGAAAGGTATCCGCATACCCTTGTCTGAAATACTTCATAGCAGTAGCTACTAAAGCCTCGTTACATGTTTGATTTTTATCTATGTCACAAAATTTTTTGTCATCACTTATAGTAAGTCCACCTGAATCAGAACAGAAGTTTTCACTAACATATTCTCCTTCTCTGCATGCTCGTTGAGTTATTTGAACTCCATATGCCGCCACTGGTCGGAGTAGATCAACAGATTGGAATTGAAAGATGAGACTGTAATCTTTGTACATCGAAATTAACATGATTCCAGCATCATTTGTAGTAACTGATTGTGGTTGATCTCCATCTTGAATAGTTACCGTACTTTGTGTTTCATATTTAACCCACACATGGCCTGTCCCTTGTTGCTGATCATCAGTAGGAAAATAGAGCTTTAAACTTACCTTATCATTAACTGGTTTATCATTCAAAAAGCTCGTACCAATAAAGATGGCGGGTTCTTCTTTATAGGTAGTATTTTTCAATACTGTATATTTTTTTTGTTTTTCTGTAGATTTTCTTTCCTCGTCCATCTTCTCTAACAATTCTTTCTCACGTTCTAATTCATCCTTACGTTCCTGACGTAGTTTATCTGCATATTCAGTTCGTGCCTGTGTAGTTTGCGTAAGGCCTTTCTCGAGATGATCTGCAGCATTTTGAGTTGCTTGGGTTACTCCTTTTGAATCGCCGGTAAAAGCTGCATAGAGACCGGCTGCTAAGGTTAGCCCTATTCCAAGATATGCCATGGTAGTTAGTGCAGATGTATCAACTGGTTCTAATCCCGCATTTTCTTGATAGGCCTTCATCAGCTCTTCCCATTTAGACCAATCATCTTCAGTCATATCACTGATATTTTCAGGAAGCTTAAGCCCCACATTTGGATCATTAGGATCTGCATCATTTTCATTACGAACGCAATCTCCATCTAAGTCATCCGGAGACTGCTTATCACGACATGGTTTATAAGTATCGGGTGTCAATCCTGGTTGTGTCGATTGTTGAAATCCACCAGTAGAGCCACCTTTGGAACTCGGCTTTGATGGACCTCCGCAGCTCGTCATTATGAATACAATAACTAAAAATAGGCTTCCATATTTCTTCATACTAAACCCTCCAGAAATATACGTTTCTTCTCATTACTAAAAGAAATACAAGTTACATGCCAAATTTAGAGAATTTAATATTCTTTTATAAGAACTTAACTTATTGATATCTAAAGAAAATAAATATCATCCGCCAAGGCTTATGAATGCTACCACTGCTGATACACGGAGATTGAGCATCATGCTATGAAAAAATGTAACACTAGCTAGGAATATAGAAAAAGATATGGTATACTGTATAGGAGGAGAGTTTCAGATGTGGAATTATATTATTAAAACCATTGTATTCATGGGAGCACTTTTGTATACCTTTTTACTTTTTAAGGATTAAGTCAGGAGGCTTATAATACTATTTCTTCATCAAATTCTTCATCAAATATGTAGTATTCCTTTGTGTCATCCCGCGACTTGATCGCGGGATCCATGTAGTCTGTGAGACTGGATTCCGTGGTCAAGCCGCGGAATGGCCTTTACTCTGTTTGACGTCAAATAAGTATAAGATATTACTTAAAAATCGATCAGCAGAAATAATACGTATTTTCTTTATGACTAATTTTGCCTCTAGGGAAAATTAGTCATTTCAAAATAAAATTTTTTTTGCCGCTTCTAAAACACGATGAGCAATATCAATACATGTTTGACAGATGTTCTTATCAGGATAGAAATCCGGTAAAGCACTACTCAAAGGATATTTTGAGGGGAGATAAATGGAATCCAAAAGTTCAATATCATCATCTGACAGAGCAATGATGACATTGTTTTGAAAAAGAAGAATTTTTAATTCGTTAATACTATGAGTTTTTTTGAGTTTAAGCCCTTTTTCGATTAATAACGCTTTGAGAGTCTTTTCTACAGATTGTTGTATATTATGAAGGCATGGATTATAAAGATTATTATCTTTCAGTATCTCAGCGGCTCTTACATTCTCCTCTGCATAGGCAATCCAACGCTCAGTATCTTCTTTCATAGATAATCTCCCCTGATTCAATTTCAGACAATAAATAACTCTCAGTCTTATTATTCACTGATTTGAGAGGAATAACATCAACAGGTATCTTCTGAGCTATGCTTCTCATGCTTTTGCGATACTTTAAAGCCAGAGATAAATAAGATTCATAGCTATCTTGAAAAACAGCGATATCAAGGTCATGGGGATTTTCTGATTTTATGAATGACCCAAAAATGACTATTCTTTGGATCTCATTACATAGTGTTAAATATGTAATGATTTGCTGCTTTATTTCATCTTTTTGCTGGACAGTTAATCTCATAACAAAAATATTTTAGTATACTAATCTACGAATTACCAGCAGAAATATATCTACACTGTAATAGCTCAGTTTCTGGGGTGAGTTAGGGGAGAAGGAATGTTTACACTGCTTCTTTCCCCTCCCACAAATATGTTTTTGTTTCTTCTATAATTACTTTATTCAATAAAATTAAGGATATTAAATTTGGTAGTGCCATAAGCGCATTAGCAATATCTGCGAACGCCCAAACGGATTTCAAAGAAAGAAGCGAGCCAACCATGACTCCTAAAACCCATAAAACGCGATACACTTTAATTGATTTAAATCCAAAAAGATATTCCATTGCTTTTTCACCGTAATATTCCCAGCCAAGAATTGTTGAATATACAAATGTCGCAAGGCCAACGACTAAAATCAATGGGCCGATAGTAGGAATTCCAGAAAAAGCTGTATGGGTTAATGCGATCCCGGTTAGGCCTTCTCTCCAAAATCCAGAATTAACAATAACAAGCCCGGTAAGTAAGCAAATAACAACCGTATCCCAAAATGTTCCGGTTGAAGAGACTAATGCTTGCCTCACTGGATTTTTTGTTTGCGCAGCAGCAGCAACGATTGGCGCACTTCCAAGCCCCGATTCATTCGAAAAAAGTCCACGGGCAATTCCAAAGCGCATTGCCTCTTTAATGGAAGCTCCCAAAAATCCACCAAGGGCTGCTTGCCCAGAAAATGCGGTGGTAAGAATGAGAGAAATTGTATCAGGAATTGTATCATATTTGAGGATAAGAAGAACGATGCATCCAAGAACATAAAAAATGCACATGAATGGCACTAAGAATTCACAAGCTTTTGCAATAGATTTTATTCCTCCTAAAATTACTATTGCGGTCAAGAGCGTAATAACCATTCCTGAAATCCACGGAGAAATATGGAGTGTTTCATGTAATAAATTAGTAATAGAATTTGCTTGAACCATATTGCCAATGCCAAATGCTGCAATGGCGGTAAAAATAGCAAAAAGAACACCAAGCCATTTTTGCTTGAGTCCACGCTCAAGAGCATACATTGGCCCACCGGCCATACTTCCATCTTCTTTGGTAACTCGATATTTTACCGCAAGCACTGCTTCAGAATATTTTGTTGCAATACCAAAAACACCGGTAAGCCACATCCAAAGGACTGCTCCTGGCCCGCCTGCAGCAACGGCTGTTGCAACGCCAACGATATTTCCGGTACCTACGGTTGCGGCAAGCGCGGTCATCAATGCGCCAAATTGGCTAATATCGCCCGCTCCTTCTTTGTTCTTTGAGAAGGAAATTTTTATTCCTTTAAAAATGTATCGTTGAATAAAACGCAAACGAAAGGTAAGAAAGAGATGCGTTCCAAATAATAAAATAATTAATGGCGTACCCCATATGAAGCTACTGATACTATTTAAAATGTCTTCCATGCATTCCTCCTTTGTTAAAATTGAAATGACTCGAGAAGTGTGTCTAAGTTCTTTTTGTATTTTCTATCGACGTCGCTTCCATAATACTATTAAGAACAGGAAAGCGCGCTCGATAGAAAACAGAAAAAGAACTTAGACACACTTCTCGATAACTCCAGCTATTACCTTTTTTTATTGCAAGAGCACTATTGTATTGGTTATAGTGATTTTTTAATAGTAAAAATTTTTAGTAAAATAATCTAATGAAATTTTCACAGTATTATTTACCAACATTAAAAGAAGAACCAAAAGAAGCAGAGAACATAAGTCACAAACTTATGATTCGTGCGGGCATGATACGTAAAGTTGCAGCAGGCATTTATGATCTTCTTCCCTATGGTTTACGCGTTATACGAAAAGTTGAAGCAATTGTTCGAGAGGAAATGAATCGCAGTGGGGCGCATGAAGTTTTGCTTCCTGCTATTCAACCCGCAGAACTTTGGGAAGAAAGTGGACGATGGAAATTTTATGGCAAAGAACTCCTGCGTATTAAAGACCGTAGCAATCGTGATTTCTGTTTTGGTCCTACACACGAAGAAGTTATTGTTGATCTTGTTCGCAAAGATATTCGTTCATATAAAGAATTACCACTTAACTTATATCAAATTCAGACAAAATTTCGTGACGAAATTCGGCCACGGTTTGGTCTCATGCGTGGTCGAGAATTTATCATGAAAGATGCGTATAGTTTTCATGCCGATGAATCATCACTTCATGAACACTATGAAATTATGCATGCAACATATACACGAATTTTCACTCGCTGTGGGCTTAATTTTCGTCCAGTTGAGGCTGATTCAGGTGCCATTGGCGGCGATGTAACGCATGAGTTTCATGTACTTGCTGATACCGGTGAAGATACTATTGTAACATGTCCCACATGTAATTATACGGCTAATTTAGAAAAAGCGACAAGCTCTCAAGAAAAATTTGTACAAAAAAATTCCACGGGCACTGAAGAAAAACAACGAGAAGAAGTATTGACGACAAATCTTCATGCCGTCGAAGATGTTGCGCGCTTTTTTCACGTAACACCGAATGAACTTATTAAAACACTGATCTATGTGGCGGATAATGAACCTGTTGCAGCACTTATTCGTGGGGATCAAAACCTCAATGAAGTTAAATTAAAAAATTATTTATGCGCAAATGAAATAACTATGGCGTCAGAAGAAGTAATTAAAAAAGTCACCGGTGGGCAGGTTGGTTTTTCTGGACCAATTGGACTTACGTGTAAAGTTATTGCTGATTATTCAATCTCTGGCATGAAAAATTTTATCATTGGCGCGAATAAAGCTGATTATCATTTTAAAAATACAAATTTCACACGTGACTTCCAAGAGCCTACATATACTGATCTTCGCATTGTCACTGAAGGAGATAAATGTCCAAAATGTAGTGCATTGCTCATGTTCAAACGTGGAATTGAAGTCGGCCAAATTTTTAAACTTGGCACAAAATATTCAAAAAATATGAATCTTACTATTTTAGATAAACAGGGAAAACCAACTCATCCCATTATGGGCTGCTATGGAATTGGAATTGGCAGAACAGCGCAAGCTGCGATTGAACAAAATCACGACAATGATGGAATAATTTTTCCCATGGGTGTTACCCCGTTTGAAGTCATTATCCTCAATCTTGGCACACAAGAAGAAAAAATAAATCGTGCCGCAGAAGAGCTCTATCATAAGCTGCTTCAAGCAAAATGCGACGTACTGTATGATGATCGAGAACTTCGTCCTGGCTTTAAATTTAAGGATGCTGATTTAATTGGTATTCCCATTCACATTCGTATTGGAAAAAAATATATTGAAAATAACACCGTAGAATTAGTTATTCGAAAAGATAAACACATCAGTGAACTGTCCTTATCTGAAGCTATAGAAAAAATTCATTCTATTATCGCTAAGGAGTTATCTCATGCCTAAGAAATTCAAAAAAGCAAAAAAACCAGCAAAAAAAATTATGAAAAAATTTACGAAGAAGAAACTTCCACCGAAAAAAAAGAGAGAAGTTATACGCCCGGGAAGTATTATGGCTGAGCAACGTCAATTATCACAAGACAAAATTGCATTCATTCAATCTAAATTTGAAGATTTGAAAAAGAAAAACAAAAAAGCAAAGATTATCAAAAAAGATATTCAAGAAATTCAATTAATAATACAACACCTAAAAGAACATATTACAGAACTCAATGCGCATATTCTTTCATTACATGAATTTAATGACTATGAAATTCTTGATGCTATTGCGCATGAGCTTGGTAAACTTAAAGTTAACATCGAATTCAAACTCGGTCTTTTTCGAAAAAACTTCGCAAAAAAAGAACTCGAACGCATTTTTACGTAAGACTGAAACGTGCCCGGCAACTTTCGGTCGAAAAACTGACAAAAAGGTACACCCATTTTAAAATATGAGAGTTCCTTTTGGTTGATTTTTCGACCGAAAGTTGCCGGGCACGTTTCAGTCATTGAGAATAATAATTTGAAGTTCCTGTGGATCCATTATTATAGCCGCTTCCTCCACTCGAACTCAATGAACCACTAAAACCGTTTTTATCGGTATAATATATTGCAATTCTTCCTCCCCCGCCACCGCCTCCAGTATAAGTACATGAAACTGCACTACCTCCATTTGTATTAAATGTTCCACTCCCGCTTAAAATAGAAGTAGTAACATATATACTTCCTCCAGAACCTCCTCCTCCACTACTAGCATACCCACCACAAGAACTTGTTGTACCTCCGTTAGCTGTAATAGATCCATTAAGAGTTATAGTGCCGCTTGCATTTATACGAATCGCTCCTCCACCTTGAGCCCCAGTATTCGTCCCATCGCCAAATCCTCCTCCACTGCCAAGGTCAATGGGTCCCGATGGTGATCCATAAGTACCACCACCAATAGTATAATTAAGTCTGCCATTACCTCCTGCACCACCATAACCGCCACCAGATCCTGATCTTCCAGCTGAGTTCAAACCAGCCCCTGCACCACTTCCTGAATTCCCACTTGACCCATCTGCATCTGCATTGATCTTAGCACCTGTAGCAACTGTTAAATTTGCTACTGTTATTGATGTATTTACCTGAATATCTGAACCTGCATCAATAGTCATCGATGCATTTGGCCCGGCAAAATCA
>JAHFAK010000064.1 GCA_023250585.1 Deltaproteobacteria bacterium | reverse complement strand
CTATACCACAAATGAAAGTTTTTAAATGAAATAATTTCAATAGGTTGCAGAGAATATTCTTTAAAATCTTGAGCTCATTATACTTTTTGTTTCTTTTCTATGAAAAGCTTGCATAGATAGCACTACATAAGGACTTTTCAGTAAACAAACGTAGTATTGAAAAACATAAAGAAAAACTTTATACTTATATTAATAACCTTGGAGAAACCTTTGTTATAAAATTACCACGTGCGCTATGAAAATCTTCAAACACATTTACAAATACTATGATAAATATTTAGGAGAAAAAATCCTACCTCATCTTGAAATACTGAAACACAATGAAAAGCTGTCCAAAGAAGAACTCAATAATTTGGTTCTACAAAAACTTAAAACTCTTATTAAACACGCCCGGGAAAATTCTCAGTACTATAAAAATCTTTTTGCTGCGCATGGAATTACTGAAGATGAGATACGCTCATTGCAGGATCTCAAAAAAATCCCCATTACCACAAAAGATATGGTTAAGAGATCCGCAGAAATTATGGTCTCCCAAAATTTAGCAGATAGAATTATGGAGAGCTTTACCACAGGCGGCGCGGGAATTCCGTTAAAATTTTATACCGATCTCCATAAAGAATTCATGATTGAACTCAATCGTACCCGAGGTCGTTCGTGGCTAGGAGTTGATTTTGATTCTCATATTCTGGGATTTCGTTATCGTAAAAAAATAAATCCGCTCAAAGCTGGCTTCATATTTCGCAGAAATATACGAGATATTCAAATTAATCGCGACATCATTCTCGATGATAAAATAATTGTTCGTTACCTCAACTTCATGAATAAATTTCAGCCTGAGCTTATCTACTCTCGACCAAGTTTTTTATATATTTTAGCAGATTATATTATTAATAAAAATTTTCCGCTTGTCTTAAAAGACCTCAAATATCTGGTTTATACTTCAGAAATGTTGGTGCCTAATGAAAGAAAATATATTGAAAAAGCATTTAAAACAAAAGTCGTCGAAGAATATTCAGCCTTTGATGGCGGTTTTTTGGGGCATTCCTGTAAATTCGAAAATCTTCATATTCCGCTTGATCATGTAATTTTAGAAGTAATTGATATTAAGACTGGTAAACTCATTCCTGCGCATGAAACTCAAGAAGGTGAAATTATCGTCACCAATCTTGACGGTTACGGTATGCCTCTCATTCGCTATAAAATTGAAGATGTGGGGAAAATTTTCTACAAAGACTGTGCTTGTGGGCTTCCTTTTCCCTATCTTAAACTGACCGCGGCAAGTAGCGCTGACCTTCTGTATGATGAAAATAAAAAACCAATCAATGGTCTGCGTCTCATGAGTGCATTTGCAAAAATCGATGGGATCAAAAAATTTACCATCATTCAAAAAAAAGATCTCAATATTAAAATCAATATTGTGAAAGACCCTTTCTTTGAATATCAAAATATTGATCTCATTATTAATAAATTTAAAAAAGTTTTGGGCGCAAAAATTGACCTTGAGATTGATTTTATAACTGATTTAGAAGCAAGCGAAGAAAAATTTAAATGGATTAAAAGTGAAGTGGATATTACATGAGAGTAGCACTCTTTGGGGGAAGCTTTAATCCGCCACACAACGGTCACATCGAAATAATACGAAAATTAGCAGCAATGGAGGAATTCAATGAAGTGTGGATTCTTCCTGCGGCACATCACCCCTTCGGAAAAGAACTTGCGCCATTTGAAAAACGAATAGAAATGCTTGAACGTAGTTTAAAAGAAATAAAGAAAGCACATATTTCTAGTATTGAAAAAAGCCTTAAAAGTCCTAATAAAACTATTGATACTATTCGTGCACTAAAATTAAAATTTCCCACCTATCAATTTTCATTTATTATTGGCAGTGATATTTTAGAAGAAATTCGCTCATGGAAAGATTATCAAAAAGTTGAACAAGAAGTTGAAATAATCGTTGTTACTCGTAAAGGATTTATGAGTGATACGTGTCCTTATCGTATTCTTGCTTTCGATCTTCCAGAAATAAGTAGTAGCACAATTAGAGAAGCTCTCAAGAAAAATCATGATACAAAAGACATTCCCGCATCGATTAAAGATTTAGCTGTTACATTGTATCGATAATACTTCTGTCACTCCTGTCTTCTCGTGAAATGACATTATTTAGAACATTGCCAACTTTTTGCAGAGTCTTTAGGATCACAATCAAAGTTATCAGGTAATCCATCGCCATCTTTATCAAATGCCGATGAACTGCTTTCTTTCAATTCGTCTCTCGATATCCTATCAAAATCGGCTCTCTCATAAACCTCACCGGTTTCTGGTATGACGTCTCGTTCAAGCAAAGCTCGATAAGAAGTTGACTCCTGATATTGAAACACGCTGGGGTATATTGTACTATTAGTAGCTTGTATATAGAGTTTTACCCTCACTCTGCCTAATTTAACATAAAATTTATCTCGTAACTGTACTTTATGTGCAACTTTATCTCCTAATTCACCTTTATTACACAGAGCAATGGCATAATGTCTCGTGAGAGCCTTTTTAATAGGTTTCAATGACACTTTACCATCTTTGAAAGGAAGAACGCTTTCCTGTAATTCACTATTAACAAATTGTTGAGTAAGTAATTCTATCGTACAGTTTGTAGCGAACCAAGCGGTCACCCATTCTTTTCTTTGATCAAGGCTTCCATCTCTTATATCACTAGGTGCTTCAGTATCACACGCATCCCCTATGCCATCGCCGTCCGTATCAACTTGAAGCGCGTTTGCCATAGTAGGACAGTTATCGCATGCATCACCTTTGCCATCGCTATCACTGTCAGTTTGGCTAGCATTACTTGTCGTTTTGCAATTATCTGAACCATTTTTTACTCCATCATTATCATCATCACCAATCAAGTCAGGATCGCATGCATCTCCTAGACCATCACCATCAGTATCAACTTGCGATGCATTTGCAGCATTAGGACAATTATCACAGACATTGCCCTTGCCATCATTGTCTGTATCAGTTTGAAGTGGGTTGGAAGTACTTGGACAATTGTCGGATGAATTCATTATTCCATCGCTATCACTATCATCGTTCGCAGTATCACATGCATCTCCCAGACTATCACCATCAGTATCTGTTTGAGAACTATTTGAAGCATTTGGACAGTTATCACACGAATTCCCGACGCCATCACCGTCACTATCAGCTTGGTTGGCATTACTCGTGCTTATGCAATTATCGCAAACATTTCCTACTCCATCACTATCGTTATCAAGTTGAGTCGGATTTACTATCAATGGACAATTATCGCAAGCATCTCCATACCCATCAGAATCACTGTTTATTTGCGATGCATTATAATTATCAGGACAATTATCACTTGTATTATTTATTCCATCGTTATCCCTATCAATGATGCTAAATTTATATCCTAATTCCTTTAATAAATAATCACTTCGCGCAATTAATCCCGCAGCTTCAGTAGTAAAATCAGAGCGAGCGACCATATCATTTGATTGAGTAGTAGACATTTCAAAAGTAAGATCAGCGGTATCTGTTGAATCTACCGTTGCACTTCCACTACTTGATTCATTTACTGTTGTATCTTCAGCTGTCTGGACTACAATGATATTCCCATTCGCATCAACAACCGTTGTATATCCTTCTGCGGTAATAACAATATTACCCTCAGCATCGATATACCCTATTTCTTCGCCGGTGAGAGGATCAATAAGAACGGTGCGACCATTTTCATCAACAACGGTTGCATAATCGACTGTCAGATTATCATTCGATGAATTACTATCAGTTCCACCGGAGCTTGTATTTCCATCGCTACTTGACGTAGGTTTAATACACGTAGCTAAGGAAAGGCAGAGTATTAAAATTATTATTTTAATTAATTTCATATATAATTCCCCTTACGTAAAATCATATCATATTTAAGCTTATTATGCAATATATAAATATCAGTTTATATATATAATTATTATATAAGAATACGAAAGATTAAGCTGTGATGAACCTCACACTATTAAAGAAATAACACCTTGAAATTTAAAGCATTTTTTTAATAATTTTTTGAGCAATAGACTCATTTGAACCAGTGATTACTAACTCATTGAAATTTTTATCTATTAAAGTAACATGCTGATATAATGAAAAATTTTGATCTATGGTATTAGCAATAATTAAATCTAACTCCCTGGTTTTTAACTTCTTTCGAGCTATTTCTAAAGTATTATGAGTTTGAGCCGCAAAACCGATTAATTTTAAAGGCTTTTTTAGAGAATTTTTCATTCCACTTATCGTACCAAGGATATCTTCATTTCTTTTGAGCTCTAGATTCATAATTTCTTGTTTTGGTAATTTCTCAGAATAATAGTGCAGAGGAGCAAAATCGGAAACTGCAGCAACGCTAATAAAATAATCATACTCATTAGTTTTAATTTCTGACATAACCATATCAAACATTTCTTGAGCGCTTACACACGCCTTAAAAGAATGCACAAATTGAGAAGCTTTTTGCGTGGATGGGCCACTGATTAACGTTACCTCTGCGCCTTCGTATGCACATACCTTTGCCATGGCATACCCACGTGAGCCTGAAGAAATATTAGAAATAAAACGAATTGGATCAAGATGCTCTCGCGTTGGACCAGCTGTAATTAAAACTTTTTTTCCACTGAGTTTTTTTTGTGAAAGAACATACACGACATTTTCAAAAATTTCCTCCGGTTCACTCATTTTACCTAATCCAAATTCTCCACATGCAAGCTCACCAATATTGGGACCACAAAAATGTACGTCGAGATTTTTGAGTTTCTTAATATTGTCTTGCAGGATTGGATTATTCCACATATCGATATTCATCGAAGGAACAAAGAGCAAGGGAACTTTCTTTGCAAAGAGCGCAGAGACAACTGTTGTTAATGGATCATCGGCGATACCGGCTGCAATTTTTCCGATTGTATTAAGAGTTCCAGGTGCAAGAATAAAAAGATCCGAATTATTTTTGACCGTAATATGATAATCTTCAATCCATCCATTTTCTTTCTGCGGAGAAAGAACAGGTTTATTCGTCAGACGAAATAAAAGTGTCTCAGTAACAAAATCAAGTGCACTGTTTGTGACCACACATTGCACCGAAGCTCCATATTGACTCAATAAGCGAATGAGCAATGGAATTTTATACGCGGCAATTCCACCAGAGATACCGATGGTGATTTTTTTATCTTTCAATAGTGATTGCATATTTTGTAATCTCTCAGAAGGTGTGAAAGAATCAGATTTCGAACGTGGTCCCTCACCTGTCATTGCGAGGAGGACACGTTTTCTTGTCCGACGAAGCAATCTCAAGCAGGTTCGGGATAAACTCCGCAATCGTGCATATGTAAGAAGAGATTGCTTCAAACCCTTCAGGTTTTCGCAATGACAGTCGATTTGGACATTTCAGTTTCCTATCGCTCTTTTTCAGAAAATGGAGCTCTCTCTTGATTTTTTCACACCTTCTCAGCCATTACGCTCCTCTTCTTATTATTCCTTCCATTTCATCTAAATTCTTTCTATTATCAAATTCATTCATAATTTTTGCTAACTCATCTTTAGATTTCACTTTTAATTTTTTAATCTCTTCAATAAGTAATGGAATTGTTCTCATAATATTATCTACAATTGTAATCGTTGCAGTTCTTGCTGTTCTTGATAATGGATTTAGATCAACAGTAATAACTTTTCTGCCGCTTTTGACAAGCGCTTCACAACGATCTCCATCTTCAAGGGGAACAAAAATACAATCTGCTTGCGCAATTCCTCGTGGATGCATTCGTGCACGTGGATGATCTATACCGGGAAGTAAAATAAAATTCTCATCATCAGCGTTCATCAATACATTTTTTCCACCATTTTCACGTACCATCGATTCAATCATCTTCACTCGTTCTTTACTAAAATGAAAGATGTTTACTTCAATAAATGCATTAAGTGTTTGTGCAAGGTGAATCATCTCCTTCATACATAAAGCTGCGACATTGCCATTCATTGATATAATAGGATATTCAGCACATAAGAGTTCTGCGGCTGCTACTCGTAGTGCATGTTGTGCTTCGTGAGTTGTTTTTTCTCCTAAAAGATAATCAAAGGCCTCCCCTCTTCCATGAGCAATTAAGCCATGAATACTCGTAATTCCCTTTTCAATGCCTTCAACAATAAGATTGCGAAGAGAAAGTGACAGCGCTCGCGGATGTGATGAAGGAATTTTCATAAATACCGTGTTCTCTCATCACTCATTTTTATAGGTATACAATGGAAATCAGGAAATACTTGAGTAGAAAAGAACGCTTTCCCCAACATAATCATGCTTGCTTCAACATTTTTCGAATTTATTTTTTCAAGAATTTCTTTAAGACCTGCTTCTTTAAGCAATGTGGATTCTTGAGAAAAAATATATGACGCCCGTATTAAAGAATCGATTGAATCAAAGCCATGCTGATCAATAGTTGCTACAATTGAATCTCCTACCTGTTGAATTCGTGAAAGGAGAGATTCGTTTTGTAATACTTTCTTTGTTTCGATCGTATCTACAAGATAGGCACATAATGATTGGTTATGAAAACCTGGCAAAGATTTAACTACGAATGGATGATTTTTTTTATATCGTAAAATCACACCGCCAGTATATTGCGTGATAACATCGGATAAACCAGTTCGAGAGAGAGCATCCGCTGCATGAGCAATTTTTAAAAGCTCTTCTTCGCTTTGTCCTAAATCAAAAAATCGGTTGAGTGCAAAGGCACATGACAGTGCACATGCAGCGCTCACACCAAATCCACTACCAATCGGAAGTGACGTTCTAAAATAAATCGAAACAGGAGATGGAGCAAGTGCATGCGCAACATAATCAACAGCCGAAATGTGCATATGACGATTATTAAAAAAAGTTCCTTCGTCTTCTGATACCTGTATGTCGCAGAATACTCCTTGATCTATAGTAAAACTCAATCCCAGTGATCCGGTTTTGAGTATGTCATTATCAAAATATGGGGAAAAAATTGTGCTAATGCTTCCGGGCGAAAATGCAAGATATGGTTTCAATACGTATACTCCTTTTTCGGAAATTCTCCATTAATGACTTCATCACGATATTCTTTAATTCCATCAATCATTTCTTTTTCCATATTTCTGTATTTTTTTAAAAAGCGAGGTTTGAATCCCACGTCGAATCCAAGCACATCATGAAAAACTAAAATTTGTCCATCGCATGCAGCACCCGCGCCAATACCAATGGTAAGTGCGCCGACTTGCTTTGTAAGAGTAGCAGCAAGCGATTCAACAATGCATTCAAGGATAAGAACTTCAATGCCTAGACTATCCAAACTTTTCGCATGAGCAATAATTTCATTGTACGATTCATTATTTTTTCCTAAAACGCGCGGGCTATCAAAATGCTGCGCGGTAAAACCAAGATGACCAATAACACGAAATCCATTCTGAATTAAACATTCGATAACTTCGTGGCAATAGCCTTCTGGCTTAACAAGATCAGCACCCGCTTGTATAAGAATCTTGCTATTCTTGAGCGCATCATCTTTAGTTCTATAAGTATTAATAGGAAGATCAGCAGCAATAAGCATATGAGGAGCGCCTTTTCGTACACATCGTGTGTGATACGCAACTTCTTCAATGGTAACATTTTTGGTATCTTTTTCACCTTTAATGACACAGCCAAGTGAATCGCCAACTAAAATAAAATCTACTTCTGCTTGTGCTGCGTACCTCGCGCTGAAATAATCATAGGCAGTAATACTTACAATCTTACGGCCATTTTTATATGCTCTGAGGTTTTCGGATGATTTCATTGTTCTCATTGAGAAGAATTATGGTTGGTTTGTGAATACCCAGTTCTTCATCGGTAAGATATCCATAATGACAAATAATAATCGGATCATTTCGTTCAACAAGACGTGCAGCTGCACCATTAACAACAATTTCGCCTGTTCCACCGGGAATTACATATGTATTAAACCGCGCTCCATTATGCACATTATAAATCTCAACATCTACATATGGACGAAGCTGAGCCTGTCGCATGAGAGATTCATCAATAGTAATGCTACCTTCGTAACTTGTATCTCGGTCAGTAACACGTGCTCGATGTAATTTTGATACTAATACTTTTCTGAGCATAGATAAGACTTCTCTAAATTTTTTACCTGATCATATAAAAGCTGATTGGTAGAAACAGACATTCCATAGTGTTTTCCCAGTCGAATTAATGCTCCATTAATGCATTCAATTTCTGTCTTTTTTCGTTTGTGTATATCTTGTAACATCGAGGACGAGTTGCTCCCTGTTTTGGTCATAACCGAGCATACATAATCATGCGCTTCCTTATATGTCAATTCAGGCTTAAGAAAGACATTAGCAATATGTAATCCTTCATCTATAATATTCATTATGAGAGTATCATACTGAAAAATATCTTTATTTTTAACATTATAGAGAGCACTTATTGGATTAATAACAGAATTCGTGATCAGCTTCTTCCATCTCATACACAGGGTATCTTCACAATAGTATGTAGCAGCTTTCGACATGAGCATCTGATACACTGCATAGTGATCGGTATAAAATGCCCCCGTACCATGGACTTGAAATTCATTATTTTCTTTCTCGATGCCAAAATCGAGAAGTAATCGGAAAAAAGCAAATGGATATGGAGCAATGATATCATCTAAATAACCATTTTGAACGAGTATAATTTCAGGGAAATGAGTTCGGTTGAATTGTGATAAAATATTCTCAAGATCATACGCTTTTGTAGCAATAATAATGAGTGAATTGTCAGAAATCTCCAATGGATCTTTTTTTCCTAATAACCGAAAAGAATCGTCTAAGAGAGAATGCAAAAAACTCCCCACCGCCCCATTCCCAATAATAATGAACTCATTGTATTTTGTGTTTAAAATTTTATTTACTCGCATTTCTTTAGTATGTAATACTAAGGTGGATTCAAAATGATAACAAGGCGGCAAGGAGAAGGCGACACAGGCGTATATGCTAATACGTCGAGGAGCCTCCGACGAAGCCAACGCAGTTAGCGTTTGAATGCACCTTAGTATATTGAAAGGCAACTATGAACAAAAAGCATGGACTAATTCAAGTAATAAGCGGAAAAAATCAAGGAAAACTTGCGCTGATTAAATACGACACGTGTAAGTTAATTGGAAGAAGTATCGATGAAAACGATTTCCAAGCCGATGATACCTATGTAATGGATAGAACATTAGACCTTGATCTTGAAGAAAAGAAAATGTCTAAGATTAATGCCTTTCTGAATCCAAAGAAAAAAATTAAAAATACGAAACAAATCCAAAATCCATACCGCCGAACGACTGACTTTATTCTCGATGATCAAGAACTCTCACGTGCACATGCGATGATATTTTTTGGCGAAGACATTGCCGGGCTGGTTGATCTTGCTTCTACCAACGGCACATATATCAATGGAAAAACAATAGACTGTACCACCTTACATGGCGGTGAAATTATTGTTTTAGGTAAAACGGAAATCAAATTTAGTTTTATTGAAGAAGAATAACGAGCGGGTGTTTTTATCTTCTGTTTTTATTTTACAAAGACGTCGCTTCCATAATAATTTTAAGAACAGGAAAGCGCGATCTTTGTAAAATAAAAACAGAAGATAAAAACACCCGCTGAGCACTATGTATATTATTTCACTGTTAATTTCTACTATACAATCTCGTCCGTATGTTTTCTTTTACACTGCCGTTGCGCTCATCATTGCGTATTACTATATTGGAACTATTCGGACAATCATTTTTTGGATTATTGGATACTTAACTGCATTTATTTGTGAGTATTCTTCAACACGCAATGGTTTTCCTTTTGGATTATATCATTACATTAATAAAAATCCTCACGAACTCTATATTTCAAATGTCCCTTTTTGGGATTCACTGTCCTTTGCTTTTCTTTCATTCGCAGGATTTACACTCGCAACTTTTATTATCGCTGCCTACAAAAAGAAACCTCCTTTAACAATAAGACACTCTCCTTTTGTACTTTTACTTACTCCTTTTTTGGTAACATTTGTCGATATTATTGTTGATCCTATCGCACACTTGGGAGACCGGTGGTTTTTAGGAAAAATATATTACTACGAATATCCTGGTTTGTATTTTGATGTCCCGATCTCAAATTTCTTAGGTTGGTATTTTGTTTGTTTTATAACAATACTTATATTTCAAATCATTGATCGATTGTTGTTAAAAAAAATTCCGTTTCCACAAACATATGAAAAAAATGTTCATATCGCTACGCTTATTTTCTATTTTGTTATTGTTATCTTTCATATTGGAATTGCTTTCTCTATCAAAGAGCCACGTATGGGTTTTGTTGATATTTTCCTCTTTATTCCTCTCGCCTATTGGATTATAAAAGCGTACAAGAAACACTATGAATGATAATTTAGATCCAATTATACAAAAGTTGCACGAAAAGCTCGGTCAACTTTGGCAATATCTTTCCATTGATACTAAAAAAATGGACGTAGCCCGCCTTGATGAAGAAAGCATTAAAGACGACTTTTGGAAGAATCAGGAAAAAGCCAAAAGTACTTTACAAAATAAAGCTCGGCTTGAAGAAGAAATTACAAAAATAGAAAAAATAAAAGTTGAGTTACAAGATATTTCCGAATTTGCTGATCTAGCACGTGAAGATGAAACACTCGCCCAAGAATTAGAAACAAAACTCACTCAGCTTGAAAAAGATATTCACGATTTAGAATTTCATTCAATGCTCTCTGATGAACACGATATAAACAATGCAATTATGAGTATTAATGCTGGCGCCGGGGGAACAGAATCATGCGATTGGGCATCAATGCTCTTACGAATGTATCTCAGATATGCAGAACAAAAAGGTTTTAGGTCAGACGTTATTGACTCACTTCCGGGCGATGGAGCTGGATTTAAAAATGTGACGTTTACGATTTCAGGGAATTATGCATATGGTTTTTTAAAAGCCGAAATTGGCGTTCACCGCCTCGTACGAATTTCTCCTTTTGATTCAAATAAACGTCGACATACTTCATTTGCCTCAGTGTATGTGTATCCCGAAGTTGAAGATGATATTGAAATAGAAATCAATGAAAGTGATTTACGGATTGATACGTATCGCTCAAGTGGCGCTGGTGGACAGCATGTTAATGTCACTGATTCAGCGGTCCGGATTACACATATTCCAACCAATACCGTCGTTGCCTGCCAAAATGAACGCTCGCAACATAAAAACAGAGCAACTGCCATGAAAATTCTCAAAGCAAAACTTTACCAACTTGAACGAGAAAAAAAAGAAGAAGAGCTTGCAAAAAAAGAAGGAGAAAAAAAAGATATTTCCTGGGGCAGCCAAATTAGATCATACGTACTTCAGCCATATCAATTGATCAAAGATCATCGAACCGGATACGAAGAAGGTAATGTCCAGAAGGTACTTGATGGAGAGCTGGACAACTTTATTGAGAAGTTTTTGTTCACCCGACTTGTGAAGAAAGCATGACTCATCTCTTCTTCATTACTTCCAACACACCATCAATAATGAATTGGCAGGCAAGAGCCAGCAAGAATAATCCCATAATTCGGCTAATCACTCGGATACCGATACTTCCCAAAAAACGTAAAAGAACACGTGAATAAATGAGAATTATATAGGTAAGGCCAAGAACAATAACAATAGAACTGATAACTTGAATAGCTTTCAAAAATGTATCCGCTTTACTCATCATTACAATAACAGTTGTAATCGAGCCAGGACCAGCGAGAAGTGGCATTGCAAGAGGAATGATTGATACATCTTCCAGTCGAGTTGCTTCAGCCTCCTCTTCTTCTGAGGTCCTAATTCTCTCCGTACGAACATTGAGCATGGTAATACCAACCATAGCAAGAACAACACCACCAGCAATACGAAATGCGGGAATGGTAATGCCAATGAGTTGAAAAATGAATGTCCCCGTGAACGCAAGGCTAACAAGAATTACTATACTCACTATACAAGCCCGCAGAGCAATCACTTTTATTTTCGACCGCGGAGCCCCTTCTACTAAGGCTAAAAAAATAGGCGCGCACCCAAAAGGATCAATGATTACAAAAATTGCCGTAAATGCAACGAGAAAAAATTCCATATATTATTCTCCACTATAAGCTACATCAGTTTCAATACGATTACCAATAAGTAATTTCCGTTCTTTAGTTTTCCAATAATAAATAATATCAAATCCATCGAAATGAGGCATTTGAGGAATCGTATCTTCTACTACAAAAAAACCGTGCTGATACCTATCATATTTCTCAATATATTTACGAGGGTACTGTCCATTCTCTTTTAAAATTTTTGTCATTAAATTATCATTTTTCCAATATGAAACTTTACCATATAATTCGCCTGCATCGAGATATATAGAAAATTGGACAAATCTTTTTGATAATGTCCCATCTTCAAAATGAGCACAATGCTTTGCTACTTCACTATTTCTATACGTTCTTTCATGTATATGTAATCCATCCGAAAAATGTTTATTGATAAATGTAGTTCCATCAATGCACCACTTACTCACCATAAGCTGGCGTTCTTCGGCTGAAGCATAGAGCGTCAAGGATGTATCGACTGATTCAATGGCATTGGGGCTTGAAAGAATTGATGGCGCTAAAATCTTAGTTGGGACATTGCGCGTCTGGCTGTTATCTGTAGATGGTCCTGTAATAAGTATGGTTTTTTGTGCTTCAGTGTTTTGAGGTTCCGGGATCTGATTTTCAGGAACAGAAGGTACTGATTGATTCTGTTGGGATGCCGGAGGCGGTAAAGAATAATCTGTTTGTGGCTGAAGCGGGACTTCCGTTTCTTTTACACTTTCCTCAACTGTTTCTTCTTTCATAGCTGCTGGTACTGCATTAACTACAGGCATTGTTGGTGGAGAATTATTCGGCTCACTCGATTTTTCTTGTACTAATGGCGGTGTCGATACTGGTACGGTGACCGATGGAGTAGTCGGAATTGATGGCACTTCTGCATGTGCTTTTACGGTTTGAATATCGAGTTCAGCTTTACAAAGAATAGGAAATTGAGATTCAGCACACGGAGCGGAAAAAAGCGAAGGATTAGGTGTCGTTATCTCTTGAGGGAACACGGGTACTGAGGAGTCTTTGACCTGTTTACAGCCAAGAATACTTAAAGCAATGCTACAAAAAACAAGTATCATTCTCATAGGTTATATTACACCACCCTTGTACGATTATATGATAGATATCCTGACTACTAATAAAATGCAACTTATGTGCCAACTA
>JAHFAK010000152.1 GCA_023250585.1 Deltaproteobacteria bacterium | reverse complement strand
CTGCAATGAACGAAAAACACTTTGAAAAACTATTGAATCTGACAATTACAAAGCAGGATTTGGAAAATTTATTAACTCGCTTAGGTTTCGAGAAAAAACAGGGCAAGGGTTCTCATGTAAAATGGCTAAAAGTGAAGTGTCCACCGATTATTGTAGCAACACATAGTAAGGAAGTTAAGCGTTATCAATTGAAACAGATTATAAAAGTTTTAAAGGATTGTAATTTGATTAAATAACGAAAAGAGGTGCCTATGGCCAAAAAAAAGAAAAAATATAAACATCCTTATTTTAAATATATGGTAATCATCAAGTGGTCTCCAAAGGACAACGTTTACGTGGCAGAAGTTCCTGAACTTTCTGGTTGTATGACTCATGGGGAAAGTATTGAAGAAGCAGCGATGAAAGCAAATGAAGCAATTGAAAGCTGGATTGATGGCGCTAAAGAAACCGATTTTCCAATTCCTGAACCACTTACAACAAAACGATTTTCCGGTAAATTTATTACTCGTATTGATCCAGAAATACATCGAATTCTCATGTTGAAAGCAAAAGAAGTAGGTAAAACGCTTAATCGTTTTATTGAAGATATTTTGAAAAAAGAAGTAGCTTAAGGGCAGTTACAAAAACCTGTTTCGGCTGTGACTGCCCTTAATTTTTAGAAAGCCAATAGGTTACAAGATCCACTTCATTGATTCGTTTCGTAGCATTTTCAACAAGTAAGATCAGGTCGTTAATGCTTGCAAGCAGCAATGGATCTCGGTAATAGGTGTATCGTTTTGAAATGCCTTGTCCCGCTTGTACTTGAATTTGATATTTCGAAAGATAATCTTGCTCTTTCTTCATTTTTTCTAAAATAGAATTAAATAAAGATTCGGCATCTGAAATATCGACTTCTAAAATGCTTTGTGCTCCTTTAATATCAATACTGCCATTAATATAGTCTTTCAGTAATCGTGAAAGTTTTCGTATAATAACAAATGGTTCGTTTTTCTCAATTATTTTCGGACGAATCTCTTGAAAGATTGCATCCATTTTCTTTTGAGCTTCTTCTAAATCATATACATAATTCATGACTCGAGCTACTTTATCGTCAGTCCTAGAATTAGAGATCTGCGGAATATCTAAGTCTTTTTTCTCAAGTCCAAAAAATTCAAAGAATCTATTTGGTTTTCTATAATTATCAGGTAATCGTGGGGTAGCATCAACGGCAAGATTAAAAAGATCATCTTTATAGAAGATAGTTTTTGCGTGAAGATCCTTCACGCGAATTGAATTTACATCAACATGAAAACCGGTTTCAACTTCAACCGTCAAATCATGAAATTGCTCAAGATACAGAGAAACCACATCTCGGTAAAAATTATTGCCTCCATCACACTGAGCAAACATATATCCATCAGGATCCCAAAATTTAGTGTACTCTCCCAAGATTTTGTCTTGATGTTCAGCTCGAGGTTTTTTTTGTTCTTTTCTATATGAATACCGAGCACTTTCGCCAAAAATTTCAGAAAGAAATTCAGCAGAGAGTGATACACCTCTTTTTTCTATAGATTCTATTACTTTTATGAGATTATTGTGAAGTACACTAAATTCAAGAGTTTCTATCTTTTCTCCTAATGAAGCAATCTGCTGGATATCAAAATTTTTCAATCGTTCGTCAACTCTTGATACTTTTTCCTTTTTTTGAAAACGTGCTACAAAATGATAGGTTTCATCTCGCTTTTCAGAAAAGACGAGAAAATACCCATCTCTATTTCGTATTTTGTGTAAGTGAACATGTTTTCCTAAAACTAACGTTTCACCAGATTTATTTTGAACCTTAAGATCATCCAAGAAATAATTCGGTGGAGTTGGAATCACAAGATATTGGCCTTTCGTTATTATGGGTACACGAGTAGCAAGCTCAACGAATCGAGAACTCTTATTTTCTGGTAATGTATACTTTTCTTCACCTTTTATTTCATGAGGATTAAAAATTGAAAAAAAGTCAGGTGTTGGTAATAAGCTATTATTTCTCACAACTAGAATTTCAGTTTCATCTTCTTTGCTTTTTGGACTATTTGTTGGCTTAGATTTATCTGGAATAAAGCCAGGAGGGATACCTCTGTCGATTTTTTTCCTATGTGACATTTTTTCAGGTGAAGGATCATTTTTTCTATAATCATTAATCAGTTTGGAAAGATCTTCTCTTCCCTCTAATCTTGCATTCTCTTCGCGCATTTTATAATATTCAAAACCATATTTTTTATTTAACCAGTATGGAATAACCCCAAAAGGATCAGCATTATAAGTACCATGATCAAAGAAAGTGTTTTTACTTGTAAGAACTTGTGAAACGATATGTTCTCTTAGCATTTTTACAGAAGTATTCTCAATATGAGTATTTAATAAGAATTTCTTGAGATAGCTTATTTCAGGATGTAAGTTATAATGGATTTCTAGAATAATATAGTATTCTCTCTTCTTCGGTTCATATCCTCCATTATAATTTACAAAATAGGGTAAATCACTATCAAAAAGATGCGTAGTCCAGTTAATATGGTTATGGGGGTGTTCTTTTATTAAATACTGTTTTGCACCGTTTGTTGTTTCAATATAAAATATGGAACTGTTAGTTTTTGGATCAAAGATCAATGGTAGTGTAATAAGTTCATCTTTATTAATAACACGGACTCCTTGTTCGTCAATTTTTTCCGAATCTATGAATTTCTGACTATCGCCGTCTATGAAATCTCTAACAATAGTAATAGTATTTTCAGAACATATTGCATATTTTCTGTTAAATATACCCATTTCAATCAGTGCAGTAGCTTTGATGTTAGAAATTTGAATCTTTTCAAGCCTCTGAATTTCTTGTTTCTTCCATTTTTCAAAGATTTCTTTCGGAAGTGTAGTAGTGGTGGCCGATATTTCTTCATTTCCTAATTTGGTACGTATTTTTTTAAATTCATAACGAGCTCCATCATCCCTCATAAGGTCAAAATGAGGATACTTTGCACTCAATTCTATTTGTGCATCTCGCTCGGCTTCAATTGCTGTTCTTTTACGTTGACCCAACTTTTGTCGTGTAGCAATTAAAGCATCAAATGAAGCTATTATGGAGCCAAATGGAGATAGATCCATACCATATTTCTTACTATCTATAGTAGTTAATCGAGCCACTAATTCATCGTTATCTCTTGTAGGGTACCCGATATATTGAACAGGAGAATAAGAGATACTAAGATATGAAAAGAGGTAACGAGATTATGACAAATGAGCAACGAAAAAGTTATGATGCAGAGTTCAAGGCGAAAGCAG
>JAHFAK010000151.1 GCA_023250585.1 Deltaproteobacteria bacterium | reverse complement strand
GTAATTTATCCCTACTAATATTTATTGACGATTCAATATAGATATGCTAATATTTAATCATAATAAGAATTTTAATGTATAAAGGAGCATAGAAATTATGAATTTTGAATTAGAAAGAATAATTCATATTCTTAACCCTTGGTTAACAAAACCCAATTCTTTAAGAGAAGAAATTATTAAAAAACTACCGAGTAACTATATAAAAAGAAAAATTATTGATGAACAAGCTTATAAATGGAATGACGCAAGTAAAATTCATTTAATAATTGGAACAAGGCAGGTTGGAAAATCTACTGTTATTTGGAAATATTTAGAAGAAAATAAAAAAAGAGTTTTGTTTTTAAATTGCGAAGAACCATTAATAATTGATTGGTGTACTTCATCTGCATTGTTTTTTGATGATGTTAAGGAATTATTAAAACAAATTGATGTTATTTTTTTTGAAGAGGCGCAAAATTTAAATAATGCCGGACTGTTTTTTAAGGGATTAATTGATTTAAAATTAGGTATTCCTATTTTAGTTACAGGAAGTTCTTCATATCATTTACATTCAAAAACACGTGAATCTTTAGCAGGCAGGGCAACGCGATATACAATGACACAATTTTCATTAGAAGAACTTACACCACCACCATTTGAGCCATCAATGGCATCATGGAAAAAAATTGCGAAAGATATTATTGAAAAGCAAATATGTTTTGGATCATATCCAGCTGTTTGGTTTTCTGAAAATAAGGAAAATGAACTGTATGATTTAATTGAAGCCTTTATCATCCGTGATGCTTCTGATCTATTTAAAATAAAGTATGTAAATAGTTTTAGACAATTGTTGAAATTGATTTCCTGGCAAATTGGAAATTTAGTAAATTATTCTGAGTGGAGTGGAATTATAGGTGTGGATAATAATACCACTAAACATTATGTTGAGATTTTAGAAGAAACAGGAATTGTAAAAATAATATATCCCTATGTTGGCGGAAAAAGAGCTGAAATCACATCATCTCCAAATGTATATTTTGCTGATACTGGTCTTCGAAATGCATTTGAACGACGATTTTTACCGCTTGATGAAAGATCGGATAGAGGACCGCTTTTTGAAAATTGGGTAGTTGCAGAGCTTTCAAAAATTCTTCCACATGATGTAGACATAAAGTTTTGGCGAACTAAATCAGGGTCAGAAGCTGATTTTGTGCTTTTGCAAGGTATGAATTTAGCTGGAATGGAAGTAAAATGCACTGCCTTGGATAGAGGAAAAATATCAAAATCATCAAGAAGTTTTATTGAAGCATATAACCCTAAATATTTTTACATAATAAATAGAGGTTATGAAGGAGAAGAAAATATTTCAAATACAAAAGTAATGTATCTAAAACCTGAATCTATTTTGAAGATAAAAGAAAAATTTGGCAAGGTGTGACGCTACTTTCCGTCCGTCGGGGCGTATACACCGAACGACCAGAACACTTGAGAGAAAAGTGCATATACCGCAACGGACGGGAAGTAGCGTCACACCTTGCCAAACACCTTTTTCTCATAAATATAGTGCAATATAGTGCAATAAATACTTGCATTATATTGCACTATATTGCACTATGGATGTATGCTTTCATATACAATTACTGATGAATTGACAAAAAAACTGAAAATTATCAGCGAGTTATGTGCTGAAAAGGCAGCGTTTATCGATTCATTATCAGAAGACCATAAAAACGTAATGAAGAAGTATGCCATAATAAGTACTATTGGAGGTTCGACTCGAATCGAAAATGCAGTATTAACCAATACGGAAATTGCATGGATGGACGAAACCCTATCCAAAGATCAAAAGCCAACTGCATTTAATCAAGAAAAAGAATACATTAAAAATAAACTTTCGCGAGATCGAGAAAGAAGTATTGAAGAAGTTGTCGGTTGTAGAAGCATGCTCGCTATTGTTTATGTGCAAGCAGAGGAGCTCTTTCCTCTTACTGAAACGACTATAAAGGGTTTGCATAATGAATTACTTCACTATTACTCACAAGCGTATCCCTATTTAGGAAAGTATAAAATTGTTTCCAACAGTGTTGTTGAAATTATTACGGGAACATCTATCCAAAAAGACGTATTAAAAACTGCAGATCCTGGTCCGATCACTGATTCTGCAATGCAAGAATTAGTAAGTTGGTACAATAAGGCTTTACACGTTTATTCATGGCCGATTGCGGTTGCAACGGAATTTGTTTTTCGATTTCTTGCAATTCATCCGTTTCAAGATGGAAATGGAAGGCTTGGAAGAGCTCTTTTTATTTTAGCGTTACTGCAATCACAGGATAAAAATTTAGCAAAGATTCTTCCCTATATTTCTATTGATCGACATATTGAAAAACACCGAGAAGAATATTATTTGGTTTTAAGAAGATGTTCTTCAGGTAAATTTTCTCAAGATCCAAAAAGCTATAGAATAGAGTATTTTTTGAACTTTATGTTGAAACGATTTGAGGATGCTTTAAACAATGATATTGAATTTTATGCTCGACGGTACTCTTCTTATAGAGAATTAGCAGATTCTCCTCAAAAGGTTCTTTTGTGTTTCAAAGAATATCCTGAAAAGAGATTGCAGCTTAAAGATGTAATGGCGCTTACACATATTCCCCGAAGGACAGTAATTTATTCAATACAGGTGTTAGTTACCGAAGGATTTCTGCAAAAAGAAGGAAAAGGGCCCGCTACAAAATATCAGCTTACGTTTTGAGAGAAAAATGATCTGCATTTTAAAAGGTGGAAACAACCTTTTACCCACAATTTAAAATTTCGGTTTAAATTCTTTTATCCATTTCAAAACCGTCTCTGCATTTTTATCCGGTGGAAATACTGGGTAAAAAAATTTTTCAATTTTCCCCTGATTACAAAACCAAGACATTCGTTTTAGCAAACGCATGCCGTTGAACACGAATGTCGGCAACCTTAGAGATTCCGTTAACTTAAAATCAGCGTCGCTGAGAAACTCAAAAGGCATATTCGTGCGTCGAATAAACTCTTTTTGAAACTCTGTGTTTTGAACGCTGACTCCAAAAATTTGAATTCCCAGTGTCTGAAAATCATTATAATGGTTTCTATAACCGCAGGATTGAGGTGTACAACCTCGGGCTCCAGGGATTTCATCCCATCCTATGGGTGCCGGTTCGTCGGGTCGTCCAGTACGTGGATAAAAAAATAATACGGCTGGCTTTTTTGTTATTTCGGCAAAGTTGGCAAAGCGATCCGAAGTTGTCCTCAATTTGAGGTCAGGCAAAGAAACGTCCGTCAGATGTGCACACGATCCATCATCCTTAGGAACTGGCAA
>JAHFAK010000063.1 GCA_023250585.1 Deltaproteobacteria bacterium | reverse complement strand
TTAGCAGTGAGAGGACAATTATCTTGGGTATCGATAATTGTATCATTATCATCATCATTATCGCATGCGATAATGATGATAATGATACAATTATCGATACCCAAGATAATTGTCCTCTCACTGCTAATAAAGATCAGAAAAATAACGATGGAGATTCACAAGGAGACGCATGTGATTCAGACGATGATAATGATGGAAAAGTTGATACTTCTGACAACTGCCCATTCGTAGCAAACCCAGATCAATTCAATACCGATGGTGACTCGCAAGGTAACGCCTGCGATTCTGATGATGATGGTGATGGAGTCTCAGACACAAGTGATAACTGTCCATTAAATGCTAATCAAAACCAGGACAATAATGATGGAGATGGCGCCGGGGATGTATGCGACAATGACGATGATAACGATGGAGTACCAGACACTTCCGATAACTGTCTTTTTGTAAGTAATGCGGGACAAGAAGATAGTGATAACGATGGTCTTGGAGATGAGTGCGATTCAAATTGCAAAGGAGATAACGACAAAGATGGAATTTGTAATGAAAATGATAACTGCATCAATGTTTTCAATCCAGATCAAGCAAATCATGATGGAGACAGTAAGGGAGATGTCTGTGATAATGATGATGATAACGATGGAATTGCTGACACTTCCGATAATTGTCCTTTGGTAAGTAATGCAGGACAAGAAGATTCTGATCATGATGGGTTAGGAAACAGTTGCGATAGTGACGATGATAACGATGAGACCCCAGATACATCAGATGGCTGCCCATTTGATCCAAATAAACAAAGTCCCGGCGAATGTGGATGCGAGATACCTGATACCGATAACGATTCTGATGGGATTGTTGATTGCAAGGATACATGTCCTAATGATCCAAAAAATGATGAAGATAGAGATGGAGTTTGTGCAAATAATGAGTCATGTCCACAGGATCCAAATAAGCAAAACCCAGGACAGTGCGGATGTGGTATTGCGGATACTGATTCAGATAACGATGGAACTGCTGATTGTAATGATCAATGCCCTAATGATCAGAATAAAATAACTGCAGGACAATGCGGATGCGGTATTGCGGATACTGATTCAGATAATGATGGAACTGCTGATTGTAATGACTCATGTCCACAGGATCTTAATAAGACGAGTGGAGGACAATGCGGATGCGGGATACCTGATGTTGATCTAGATTCTGACGGAATCATTGATTGCAAAGACAATTGCCCTCTCCTTCCAAATTCTGACCAATTAGACAGTGATGGACAAAATGGAGAAAACGGTGACGGCGTGGGAGATGCATGTGATAACTGCATACTCATTATAAACCCTGATCAAGAAGATTTCGATGGTGATGGAATTGGAGATGTATGTGACGAAGACATTGATGGTGATGGCATATTAAATAGTGATGATACATGTTCGTATGACCCAAAGGACGATAGTGATGAAGATACAATTTGTGGAGATGTGGATAATTGTCCTACTACCGCTAACTACCATCAAAAAGACACGGATAATGATTCTGTCGGCGATGCATGCGACAACTGTATCGAAGTTTCTAATACTGATCAAAAAGATACGGATAACGACGGTATTGGAGATGCATGTGATTCTTAACTATATTTTACGATCGTAAATTCAGCTGTTTCTGCAGATCTTCGGTAAGATATACTGTTTTTGCTAATGGTGATGAATGAAAAAATGTTTTCAATTGTTTTTTTGCCATTTTACTTTCCATACGAATGAGTGAAGTCGCAGCTGCTAAAACAACTTCTTCATCTGTATCACGGAGAGCTTTAATAAGGGCAACACTGATTTCACGGCCTTTCAATTGACCGAGAATAAAAGCAGCTTCTCGACGAATAATGACATTTTTATCACGTACAGCTTTTATAAGTAACCTAACAACTTTTTCATTTCTTTCAATACCTGGAAAGAAAGCAAGCGCTACACTAACTTGTACAATGCCTCGTAAAAGTGCTTTAACTAAAGGAACATGTGCCTTTGAATTACCCAAAAGATAGAGAGCAAATGCTGCACTTGCAACGACATTGAGTGAATCATCATTCAAGCTTTCTATCAAAGGTTGGAGGGCACGTATATCGCGCAACTCGCCAAGTGCCCGGGCTGCTTCTTGTTTGACTTCAGGCTCACCATCTTTAATAATCTCAATAAGATGAGGAACAGCTCGCCTATCACCAATAGTGCCTAATGTTTCAGCTGCTTTCTGTTTAATTAAAGAGTCATGATCATTGAGTAATGCATATATTATCGGATCAATCGAATGCATTTTACGTAACTCAATCCGTGATTCTGGAAATTCAATTTTTTTTACTTTTCCCGATGATTTAAATTTTTCATAAACTCTCTGTACGATTTGTTTATTACGTGAATTCTTTCGTTCAATTAAATTACCCCAATATTTCGTATTAATGCTATTGTTGTAATAAAAAATTTCTAATCGATTGTTTTTTGCATAATTAAAAAACTCTATATAATTTCGTACAAAGTTTTTTAGTTCACTTAATGAATCATCACTTTTTGGCTTATCCAATTTATGCGTGACAGCACGGATATGATCTTCACGGACAAGCATTAATGCATTAAATAACTCATCAACATTTTCTATTGATAAGAAATCCCACTTGGCGGTTGATGGAATATATCCAACCGATTTTAATAATTCATTCAGAGAACTTTCGGCAAACGTATATGAATCACTCATCTTAAGCGATGTAAAATAGCTGAGAATCTGAAAATCAAAGAAAAATTCATCGGATATTGTTGGTAATTCCTCTATATCATTTTTAAAAAGGTTTGCTTGATATTCTTCGAGCGTAATAGCAATTGCTCCATTCTTCATAATATTTTCAAGGCTATTTAAAAGATAATGTTGGCTTTTGTGAAAAAGCATTGTGCGAGGATCAACTTTTTTTCGGAAGTCATCTTTGAGAATGGTCATGTAGAGTTCAAAAATAGATAGAGCCATCCATGCTCTATCGGCTTGTCTTTTATCGTACGCTAACCAACTTAATTCTATATCCATAATTTTGTATGCTCAGATGTAGGATTCACGAATAATAATAATTTACGAATATTCGCATCAATATACGTAAATTCAATCTTTAGGTCGACTCCAATATCTTTTTCCATTCGGTCATACCATTCGATAATAATAACCGAGGTGGGATAAATAAGATCATTAAAACCTATATACTCCAATTCATTGTAACTCGATAATCGATAAATATCAAGGTGATAGAGATCAAATTTTCCTAAAAATGAATTCACAATGGTAAAAGTTGGCGAAGTTATGAGAGCTCTATCAAGGCCTATTCCAGCTGCTATCCCTTTAACAAAATGTGTCTTCCCACTACCAATTTCGCCTACGAGGCCGATTGCTATATGCGATTGAATTTTTCGGGCAATCTTGTGAGCAAAACTTTCAGTCTCTTCTGGTGAATGAGAGATACATTCAAGAACTTTTTTCATACGATTTCATTACACACGGAATTTTTTCTATAATATCACGCGCAACAAGGCCAGCTTCACCTTTGTCAGCTTTCACATGATCTCCAGCTAATCCATGAAAATAGACTCCTAAAAGTAAACTTTCGGTGATTGTATATTTTTGAGCTATGAATGAACTAATCATTCCCGAAAGCACGTCTCCACTACCTGCCGTTGCCATTCCGGGATTGCCCGTAAGATTCATATAAACTTCTCCTTCTGGTGTAGCAATGACTGTTCTATATCCTTTTAAGACAACATACACCGAGAACTCTTGTGCACATTTTCGAGCGATTCCGATGCGATTATTTTGAATTTCTTCAACAGCCATCTTAGTCAGGCGTGCCATTTCACCGGGATGAGGAGTAATAACGATAGTACCTTTTTTTTCTTTTAACACGTGTGAATTATTTTCAAGGGCATTAATGCCATCAGCATCAATTACTATGGGCATGGGTAATTCTCGAATAAGATCTTTAATAATAAGCGGAATATCAGATTTTACGGTTATTCCAGGGCCAATGAGAAGTACATCCTTTTTTTCAAATAACGTCGTCGAGTTCTTAAAAGCTTGATGAATAAAAACTTCTTCATCGCTTTGAAGGGAAATCATCATTTCTTCAAGACAAAAATCTTCAATGGTACGTTCTATTGCTTTCGGAACATAGAGTGTAACTAATCCACATCCTGAAACAAGGCCTGCTCGTGCCGCCATTTTGACTGCTCCTGCTTTTCCTTTAGAACCTCCGGCAATAGCCACATGGCCAAAATTACCCTTATGAGCTTCAAGGTTACGAATCTTAAATATTTTTTGTATATCCTTATGCGTAATGAGATTTGTATGAATTTCTAATTCTTGTACTGCAGCATCAGGAAGTCCAATATCAGTTATCACAATTTCTCCACAATACGCACGTGCTTCATTGAGATAACATCCAATTTTTGGAAGGCCACAAGAAACGGTAAGATCTGCCTGTACACATGATCCTAAAATAATACCTGTTTCTCCATTTAATCCTGAAGGAATATCGACTGAGATGATGTATGCATTTTTCTTATTAATCCATGTTATTACTTCTTCGTGTAGACCTTTGATTTCCTGAGCAAGGCCTGTCCCAAAAAGCGCATCAATAATAAGTGTAGGATTTTCAAAATGATGAATCTGGCCGTAGTCCTTTATCTCATAAACTTCTGTTTTATCCAAAGCTAAAAAAGTATCTAAATTCACACGGGCAGATCCTTGTATTTTTTCTTTTTCACCTACAATAATAACTTTTAAATTATACCCACGTGTTTTTAAAATTCGTGCTATGACTAATCCATCTCCACCATTATTGCCTGTTCCACACATGACAAAAATATTTGAGAGATCAAGATTACGTTTCAAAATTTCAAGAGCAACACTCAAACCAGCATTTTCCATAAGACGAAGTCCCGGAATCTTATATTTCTCAATCGTTAACTTGTCTATTGTTCGCATGTGCTGAGGCGTTACTAATTTCATAGCTCTATCTCACTATTTCTTTCATGTCTTTTACCGCTCGTTCTAATCCCAAAAAAACTGCACGAGCAATAATTGCATGGCCAATATTATATTCTTCAATCAACGGACATTTTTGTTTCAGCACAGAAGTATTCTCGTAATGAAGACCATGTCCGGCTGCAATAAATAATCCACACGAATAAGTGTATTCCGCAGCTTGAACGATCTTATCCAATTCTCTTTCTTGATCAACTCTCGTAAGTGATTGAGCATAGGTACCCGTATGTATTTCAATAACATCAGCGCCGATATCTTGAGATGCTTGAATTTGGTCAAGATCAGGTTCTATAAACATACTGACATGAATTCCAACCTCACGTAAAGGTTTTATAAATTTCCGTAAATGGGTTTGATCATGAATAACATTCAAGCCTCCTTCAGTGGTAAGCTCTTGCCGACGCTCTGGAACAAGAGTGACGGTATCCGGTCGCACGTTCAGTGCTATCGTTCGTATCTCTTCTCGCGCAGCCATTTCTAAATTCAAAGGAATATTTAAAACTTTTTTGATGTGAAATATATCGTTATCTTGAATATGTCGACGATCTTCACGTAAGTGACAAACAATACTACTGGCGCCTAAATTTTCAATAATTTTAGCTGCCTCTACCGGATCAGGATAGCGAGTCTTTCGAACTTCTCGAAGCGTAGCAATGTGGTCGATATTAACTCCCAGCTTTGCCATCGTACTTTAACTCGCTTTTCTCGATTATATCTATAAGTTGGTATGCATAATCAGTAATAGTTTTTTCATTTTCTCCCTCGACCATTACGCGAATTTTTGCTTCGGTACCAGAAGGCCGAACTACTACCCTTCCCCTATTTCCTAATGCTTTTCCGATTTCATGTATCTTAGAAATTAATCCATCGATCTCATCTATATTTTTCTTCTGCTTAACTTTAACATTCATGAGAATTTGTGGAAATCGTTCAATGAGATTTGTAAGATTTATTAAGGGAATATTATCATGGCGAAGGCATGAAAGCACCTGAAGAGCACCCATCATTCCATCTCCGGTCGTATTATGATCTAAGAAAATAATATGCCCGGATTGTTCGCCTCCAAAATTGTAACCGTCTTGTATCATACGTTCAACAACGTAACGGTCACCTACCTGTGTACGAATGAGTTGTATATCTTTTTTTTCGAGAGCTTTTTCAAAACCAAAATTACTCATTATCGTAGACACAATAGTATTTTTTAATAATTTTCCTTTTTGTTTTAAATGCATTCCCACGTATGCCATTTGATAATCGCCATCGATAATTTTACCACTCTGATCGGCAAGAATTACACGGTCTCCATCACCATCGAATGCAATACCTAAGTCGGCGTGTTGTTCTTGCACTTTTGCAATAAGAGCATCCGTATATTGAGATCCACAACTATCATTGATATTATACCCATTAGGTGAAACGCCTATAGAACTAACTTGAGCACCAAGCTCTTGAAAAAGCATCGGAGCGATTTTATAGGTTGCTCCATTGGCACAGTCTACAACAATTTTAATTCCTTCAAGAGTAAGTTCTTTTGGAAAAGATTTCTTTAAAAATTCAATATAACGACCTGAAGCATCTTCCATACGGTGAGCCTTTCCAATATTTTTTGCAATTGGACGATGGAGATTAAGCTTTTCTGAAAATAATAAGGTTTCAATTTCTGCTTCTTGGGCATCGGGAAGTTTAAAACCATCTCGTGAAAAAAATTTTATGCCATTGTCTTGATAATGATTATGTGATGCAGAAATCATAACACCAGCATCACAACGCATACTTCGTGTTAAAAAAGCTATTCCTGGAGTTGGCATAGGGCCAACAAGATATACGTCAACTCCCATTGAACAAATTCCTGCAGCAATAGCCTCTTCAAACATATAACAAGAAATGCGTGTATCTTTACCTACAACAATTTTACTGCCTTCATGTTCTCGCTTCATAACATAGGCAATTGCTCTGCCCAATTGTAAAGCAACTTCCACAGTCATCGGGTATTGATTTGCCGTACCACGCACACCATCAGTACCAAAAATTTTTCTCATAAAAATTCCTTTATTCACCTGAACTTATTTAAACGAGTATCTTACTTTTTTTAGTGTTGTCAAACTCTTTTAGGTGATTAAAATCACTGAAAAAAAATCATTTTTCGTATAGGGTATAGACATAAAATGATACATGTGATAGACTATATTGTGCATAACTATAAGAGAAAATTATGAAAATAGTAAAAATTTCTCTCTTGGCTTATATTCTATCACTGATCTTTATTCTTACGTGCGGAAGAATTAAAGATACATCCGATGAGACAGAGCCTGCTGCTACGAGTACTGAGACAAACCCCGAGGCTGAGATTCTTGCCATTCCAAGTTTAACTGTTCTTGCTTTGCCCAGCGCTTACAATGATGCTGCTGTACCTTCACTTTTACTAAAGAAATCAAAAGAAGATGTCGGAGGAGCAGCAAATTTCCTGGGCTTACCAAAAATGTTTGTAGGAATTGCAGAAACACTCACATCAGACCTTCTCGGCGGAATATTGACAAATTTCTCAGAAGCCTTTGATATTATCTTACCAGATCATCCTCTTGCCCCAGGTGAAAATCTTCTTATTAAAATTAGTGATTCGACTGACGCTACTGCACCAGATTACGTGCTCGTCACCTATAATGAAGCCGGATCTGCATTTAGTTATAATTTGAAACTCTATTGGGATAATGCTCAAGGAGAACACTGCCCTGCGATAGATTTTTCTTTTAACGTCAATGAATCTAATGCCCTCACTAACGCACAAGTATATATTTACCCTTATGAAGGACCTGCTGATGATCCAACTGCGCCAAAAAAAGTATTAGCTGAATTTAATAATAACGACCCTCGTTCAATTACTATGACGATGACCGATGCTAACCAAACTGATTCAGCTGGCCCTGATAAAATAAAAATTATGGTTACAGAAACAGCAGCACATACAATCGAAACTTATGGTGGATTATATGTATCAAACATCTCAACCAGTACGAGTGGATTCAATCCATTTGGAGCAGAAGCAGTCTATAGCTTTGCTGCGATCATCGATAGTGAACAAAATATCGCAAAACAAAATATGGCTCTTTCAGAAGCTCTAACCGAAGTTGATGAAAATTTTTGGGATACCTATCCTATCTCAAAAGCATTTGGAGATGGATTTATTAAATATGCACGAGCAGGAACAGGAGAAATTAATTGTACAACTCTCGGCTATGCATTAAAAGGTGGAACTCTTGGATTACCTACAGTATCTGGTAATGAAAGTGTACCTGTCAATGTGTGCAGCACAAATACTGATTTTACTGATACACAAATGGGTGTTGCATTAGAAAATTATATCAATGCTATCTGCGCTTCTTCAAGCTCAGGCTTATGTGCTCTTAAATATGTCTACAGCATGGATAACGCTCAATGCTTAAATGAAGACGGATTTTACGGCGCTGGAGCAGTGTGCAGCACTGATTCACCATTTAGTGATCTTACACTCGATATCGATCCCTTTGTACCTAATGATATAAAGAATCTTTCCTTACCCGATATACAATGTGAAAGTGATATTGGCGATGTAGATGTTACGTACCCTTAAACCCATTAAAAAGAGGATTGAGTATCGTCCATCATTCCCACTTTTAGTCTTTGGATAGTTAATTCAACTTCGAAGTTTTCTTGATTCTTCAGCCAAATATTTTTTGTATTAAAATCAGCTAAAGTTTTAATAGTCATCGTTCCGGATTCAGGAATCTGAGTCATAGAAGAAAGATCAATGACTTTTAAATACACCTTACGAGTTTTATTTACAAAACGTTCAGCTCCTTCTATGTAAACATTTTCAGGAGTAACTTTATATCGTTTGATCATATATCCATGAGGTAAAGTTCCCTGAAAACGGGGAATCACCGGCACTTCTTTTTGTACCAATTCCTCAAGATTAATTAATACTGAAGCAGGATTGATTGAATTTACTTCAAGGTATTGAGGGATATTCATTTTTTCTGGAAGGATACGATATGAACCAAGACCAAGTGAATTATCATCAATATTGATTTCAGCAAATAGATTAAGAGATTGTAAGCTTTTAATTATCGAACGACTGCCGGAGACAGTAACCGCTACTTCTTTTGTTACATCATTCACTACAACCGTATGATCAGATTTATTAATTTTTAGAGGAACTCGTATTGTTTTCTCAATATTTTCTTCTGAAATGATAAATACCCACACAACAATTGAAATAAGAATAGCAATAATTTTATACTGCACATTTTTAACTATTAATTCTTTTAACTTATATGAATATATTTTTTTCATTTTCTTTTTTAGTGTTTTTTCCGAGGTTTTCTTGCAATTAAGAGATTTTGTAATACTTTACGGAGTGCAATAGCATCAAGATCACGCGTTATTTTTCCGCCTACAGCAACTGAAATAGTTCCTCGCTCTTCTGAAATAACAATCACGACAGCATCTATTTCTTCGGTAAGACCAATAGCTGCACGGTGACGAGTTCCATAAATTTGTCCAAATCGAGGATCAAGTGTTAACGGTAAAAAACAGCCAACTTTTGAAATACGATTATTCTGAATTGCAAGTGCTCCATCATGTAAAGGTGATATAGGTAAAAAAATACTTGTTATAAGATCCTTATCTACTTCGGCATCAATTTTTACACCTGTATCCAAATAATCTGACAAATGTTCTTCTCGTTCAATCACAATTAATGCACCTATTTTTCTATTTGCCAAAGCTACACTTGCTTTAATGACTTCTTCAAGTTCCGTCCCGTGAGTAAATATAGATTCCTTTGAAAAAAAAGGACGTCTCCCTAACTGCGCCAAAAATTTACGAATCTCAGATTGGAAAAGTACAACAATAATCACCGGAAGATTTACAAAAAAAGCACGAAAGATACGATTGACGACAAAAAGCTCATAATCCTGTATCGATGATGCCCATAAAGCTACTATGCCAATAAAGAGTCCAATAATTACATATGCTGCTTTTGTTCCTTTAATAAGAATAATAATTGAATAAATAATGAAGCTAAGAATGGCAATATCGAGAGCATCAGTAAACGTAAAATGAGCAACTAAATTATAAAAAAAATTGTACATTAGATTTTCTACATGTCATTCCACGGCTTGACCACGGGATGACAATTGAAAAGTTTTAAGCTTTCTCCTCGATCATTCTTTTCATTTTTATCTTCGGCTTTGTTTCTGTAGCAATTTTCTCTTCCCGCTTTCTCGCTTCATCTCGTGCGACTTGACGTTTTTTTTCTTCTTCTTTTCTAGCTCTCAGTTCATTTAAATTATCACCTTCAATGACCATTTCAACTTCCTGTGCATCAAGACTTTCATACTCGAGTAATGCAAGAGCCAGCGCTTCTAATTTAGGTTTATGATTCGTGAGAATGTCTTTTGCGCGTATATATGCAAAACCAACAATTTTTTTAATTTCTTCATCAATTATCATTGCCGTACTTTCGCTGTAATCCTTATGCATGCCTAATTCTTTACCTAAAAAGATTTGTTCTTCTTTCTTACCAAAAGTTAAAGGTCCAAGTTTTTCGCTCATTCCCCAATCACATACCATACGTCGCGCAATTTCTGTTGCACGTTCAATATCATTTCCTGCGCCTGATGTTTTTTGATTGAGCATCATTTCTTCAGCAATTCGTCCACCCATAAGCACCGTAATATCAATCTCAGCCTTTTCTTTGGAAATGGTATATCTATCTTCTTTAGGTAACTGTTGAGTAACTCCGAGAGCCATACCACGAGGGATAATAGAAACCTTGTGAATAGGATCAGATCCAGAAAGACATTTTGCAACCAACGTATGTCCTGCCTCATGATATGCCGTTGTTTTCTTTTGTTCATCTGAAAGAATCATACTGCGACGTTCTTTTCCCATGAGAATTTTATCTTTAGCAATTTCAAAATCATTCATCTCAAGCTGATCTTTATTTTCTCGAGCAGCAATAAGGGCTGCCTCATTAACAAGATTTTCAAGATCAGCGCCTGAAAATCCCGGCGTCCCACGAGCAATAATTCCCATATCTATGTTTGAGGCAAGAGGAGTTTTACGTGAATGAACTTTCAGAATTCCTTCCCGTCCTCTAAGATCTGGAGTAGGAACTATGACACGACGATCAAATCGGCCAGGACGCAAAAGCGCAGGATCTAAAACGTCAGGACGGTTTGTTGCTGCAATAATTATGACTCCTTCATTTGATTCGAATCCATCCATCTCAACGAGGAGTTGATTAAGTGTCTGTTCACGTTCATCATGACCACCGCCAATACCAGCTCCACGATGTCTTCCAACGGCATCGATTTCATCAATAAATATGATACATGGAGCATTTCGTTTGCCTTGCTCGAACAAATCTCGAACACGACTTGCGCCGACACCTACAAACATTTCAACAAAATCTGAACCAGAAATGCTAAAAAATGGAACTCCTGCTTCTCCGGCAATTGCCTTTGCAAGTAAAGTCTTTCCTGTCCCAGGCGCTCCCATTAAAAGAACACCCTTAGGAATTCTTCCTCCAAGACGTGTAAATTTTTTCGGGTCTTTTAAAAAATCGATAATTTCTTGTAATTCATCTTTTGCTTCATCGATTCCAGCTACATCTTTAAAGGTCACTTTAACTTGGCTTTCAGACATAAGCCGCGCTTTACTTTTGCCAAAGCTCATTGCTTTGCCGCCACCAATCTGCAGCTGTCGCATAAAAAAGAAAAAGAGCAAAAACAAGAAAATCATAGGCAGCCATGAAATCAAAAATTGTTGCCACCACGGAGTTCCTAATTCTTCCTCAAAGGAAACAAGAACGTTATTATCAACAAGAAAATTTCTAAAATCTGAATCAGGCTCCATAGCCTTTGTCTTAAATTTTTTACCATCGGTAAATTCACCTTCGATAAGCTTTCCACGAATGGTGACAGTTTTGACTTTTTTTTCTTTAACCGCATTATGAAACTCGAAATATTTTATAGTCTGAACGTTTTCGAGTTGTGGGTTAATCAAATTATATACGCTGATCGCAATCAAAAAAACGGCGATCCATAGTAATATTGTTTTATGTGACTGTTTCAAAAGAGCCTCCTAATGATATTGTTAAAATTCTTTTTGTAGTTTTGCTAATGGTATATCCTTGCGCAATGGTATAATGAAATACGCCAATTATGTTGTTATCTGAAATAAAGAGAGGTATTTCATCTCTTTTTTTTCGATCAATTTTTTTATCAATAAAAAAATCAGACAATTTTTTACTTCCTCCTAAACCCATCGGTTTGAAGCGATCTCCTCGCTGCATACTTCGCACCGTAAGAGGCCATATAACTTTATCGCAATCTAAATAGAGCATATTTTTATCCATGCTATTTATTATTTTACCATTATTATCAGCAACTTGCAATACTAATTGTTTTCCATTCCATTCATAGAATCCCGGCTGCTCTATCGTACATAGAGCGTTTTGCCTTTTATTACTATGTTCTAATAAAACTGCAATCGTGTCATAATTTTTACTCAATTTAACATTTTTTGATACGTTTAAAGCAAAATTCGAACTATTTTTTTGCATACTTTGCAGTTTTTTAATAAAATTTTGCAACGAGGCAAAACGAATTTTTTTAAAATCAATCATAGTTTTTATCATTTCACGAAGAATATAGTACCAATAAATTTTAGGATATTTCATTAAATCTGCACCAAGGATAGAACAGCCGTTATCTTTTTTTTGCACATATGTTTTAATAATCTTGTGCGTTTCGTTTTGCAAAAAAGTATGATTCTCTGAAAAAAGATATGCACTATGATTGAGTGTTTCAATAATATTTGGATTAAATTCTTTTTTTATAAGAGGAATTAAAAGATGTCGAATACGATTCCGGGTAAATATATTATTTTTATTTGTATGGTCCTCGTGAAATAATAATTTTTCTTCTTCAATATAATGATCAATATCTGCTCTCTGCAGACTCAGCAGTGGTCGAATGATTGTACCCTGCATAGGCTGAATACCAGATAAACCATGCATAGCAGATCCTCCCAAAAAACGGAAGATCATGGTTTCAGCATTGTCATCTTTGGTATGTGCAACAGCAATTTTATGAGCGTTAGCGCGGCTTCTCATTTTTTCTAAAGCGATGTAGCGAGCTTCGCGAGCTTTTTCTTCGAGTGCTCCTTTAGATTTTTCAATATGCACATCTGCACTATAACAAGGGAATCCATATTTTTTTGCTAATTCTTTTACAAACAATGCATCTTTTTTCGAATCCTTACGTAACTTATGATCAACATGTGCAACACATAGAGAAAAAGATAATGAATCTCGCAATTTTGAAAGAATATCTAAAAGTGTGATCGAATCTTTTCCTCCTGAAACCGCAACGAGGATTCGGTCATTTTTTGCAGTAAGATTATGGGTTTCAATAAAATGCTTAACCAGGTTTTTAATTCTTGTACTTTCCATAATATACATAACATATAGTCA
>JAHFAK010000062.1 GCA_023250585.1 Deltaproteobacteria bacterium | reverse complement strand
TCTTTGAGAGACGATGAACTTTTTATTCGTGTATTCCTGTGCTCGGCGTATTGCTGCTTCACCGGTATAACCTTGTTGTTCGGCTATTCGAAGATATATACTCCGCATGTCTTTATTTTTTATCATAGTGCATTTGTATGCGGAGAAGAATAATTCCAATAAATCCTAGGCACAATTGAATAATAAGAGCCAGCTTATTACCGGCGTAAATAAATGAAGTAATCAATCCATGTAAAAAATTAATAATGATACCTGCAATGACGCCAATGGTTTGCCAATGGATTGAATGAGGCGAAAATATTTTATCCAGGGATAAGCGAAAAGTCCCTTTTGACAATGTATGTAATACACTTGCGTAGAGAATACTCATGAGAGGAATATGAAATTGTCCCATTGGATTTACTAATCCTGCCATAAAAATAATACCGATAGCGGTATCTATTCCAAGTGCATATCCATGAGAAATGAAGGGGTTTTTAAATCTTTGGCTAATGTATGCTCGTAATCGAGCTAAATATCGACCAAAAAAACCGTACATAAAACCAACTAAGGTCACGATTGGATGATAATGAAGAGCAATATAAAATGATAATGAAACAAGCCCTGCGCTCAACATTCCTGTTGAGAAATCTTTAAACAGTATACTTCTGTCAGTGGGGAGGTTAACGGTGCTATAGAGTTCTTGGCTTGCTTCTTTTAATTCTTTTTTTGTGTATTTATTTTTATCTTCAAGACCCGCCAGAAGAAATAATTCAATCGCTTTTTCTATAAAATCATTTTCAGTTCGAAAAACCTTTTTATCGAGCTGAGTGAAGACACGTAATGGAAAGGAACAGCCAATATCTTTGAGGGTATTCTCAATTTCGATTCCCATTTGTTCTAATTTTGGTAAGTTTTTATTTGTTTTATATATTACAATCAGAGTGAGATCAGAAGTATGAGGAGAGGCTATTCCAAATTCTTTAATGCTCTCTTTGTGAATAGTAATATTTGTAAAACCATGATATGTTGCTGAGGCCAGTCGGGTATTTGATATAATTGGAGTGCTTTGAAAGGATTTTAATTCTTGAATAACAGGATGAAGAAATCTTTGTTGTGTTCGAGGACCGACGACTCTGCTACCGAGAAAAATAAAACCGATGTTATATTTTTTTGCGACTTCATTAATTACTTCATATTGTGATGGAGTAATACCAAGCAAATAATGTATACGACCGGATGCAGTTCTAATTTTCTTAAAGTCGTATCGTTGTTGTTTTATGTCCTCGAGTATTTTTTCGTAATGATGATTGCCATATTCGAGCTGCCTTGGCGCACTATTTTTCCCCATGCTTATATTTCCATAACTTTAATGAGAACGACTGTTACATTATCATCTCCTCCATATGCATTTGCTTGGCTAATGAGTTTACGAACAGCCGTTTGAATATCATGTTCGAGAAGAATTTTTTTTATTTCATCTCCCTGGAGCATATTTGAGAGACCATCAGTTGCGAGCATAAAAATATCATCTTTTTGAATTGTACATTGAAATGAATCCACATCAACGTTTTCAGTCACACCAATGGATCGAGTAATGATATTTTTGAATGCATGTCGGGCAGCTTCTTCTTTAGAAATAATTCCCATCTTGAGTTGTTCATTAACGAGCGAATGATCATCAGTAAGTTGAGAAAAAGTAGTGTTTCTTAGAAGATATAAACGACTATCTCCAACATAGGCAACATACGCATGCGTTCCTTCAATAAATAATCCTACACAGGTTGTTCCCATGCCTTTTAATTCCACATTTTCAGCTGCATGAAGTGCGATTTTTGTGCTGGCCAGTAAAAGAGAATTTTTCAGTGTGTGTTCATGATCGTCTGAAATATAAGCCTTATCAAAATATTTTTTGAATGGTTCGGATGTACGAGCCGTGGTCATAATTTCTTTTACGGTCATTACGGCAATCTTGCTTGCATATTCACCACCCGCATGTCCGCCCATGCCATCAGCAATTACATAGAGATGATGCTGATCATTCGTAAAAAAGAAATCTTCATTGATAAGGCGCTTATTACCAATATCACTAATACCCCACGATGAAAGGATCATGTGCTCATTAACTCCTCAACTATCGCAAGGCTTGCTTCTTTATTTCCCAGCATACGTGCCAATTCTTTTTTCGATTCAGTTTTTGTAAGTTTTTGAATATCGATATGAGTCTCTTGTGTATGAACAGACTTAATAACGCTGAAATGTGTCTCTGCATATTTTGCTATGTGGGGAAGATGCGTAATGCAAATGCATTGGTTTTGTTCGCTTGCTTTTTTTAATTTCATTCCAATGGTATTGGCTGTAATTCCTCCAATACCTGTATCAATTTCGTCAAATATAAAGGTATCGATGAGATTATCTTTTCCTTTTAGGGTAAGCTTTATCGCAAGCAAAATTCGAGAGAGCTCGCCGCCTGAAACAACTGTGTGTAAGGGAAAAAGTTTTTGCCCCGGGTTTAATGAAATTAAAAAGTTTACACGAGCATTGGCATATTTGGTAAATAAAAGGGGATCGACAGGAACGTCTGCTTCTAAATGAGAAGAAAAAGCCACTGCGAAGAATCCTAAATCCTGTAATTCCTTGATAACTTCAGCATCAAATTTTTTTGCAGCAGATTCTCGTTTTTTATTTAAAGTTTTTGCTTTTTGAATGAGAGCTTTTTTAGTTTCATCAATCGCAACTTCAAGAGCTGTAGATCTTTCGCGATATACTTCAATTTCATTAACCTTACTCATTAATTCATCGCGCAGTTTTATAAGTTCTTCCATATTGTGAACCATAAACTTTTTTTTAAGTGTATTTAATAGAATAAGCCGTTCATTCATTGTTTCAATTTCGCTTGCACTGATATCAACCGATGATGCAAATGCCTCAACATCTTTTATGAGTTCGTGAGAAAAAGATAAAATCGTATCGACTTCATTAATATATGATGTCAGTTTAGGCTGAAACGGAGAAAGTTTGGTAAGCGACTCTCGAACTTTGCGTAATGAATGAATGATCACGGTTGGTTCTTCTTCAAAAAGATGTACAATGCTTTTTGCATGATCGAGAATTTCTTTTTGATTTTCTGCACGCATGAGATCTTCTTCTAAACGTTCATATTCACCAGGTTTTAACTGTCCGACTTGTAGTTCTGTGAGCTGTGCAGTTCGAGTTTCTTCTTGAGTTTTTGCATGTGTATAGGCGGCGTGGGCTTGCGCTAATTCTTTATGCTGTAATTTAAACTGAAGATAGAGTGCCTCGAAAGAACGAGCCTCATCGGCCAATGAGCCAAAAATATCAATGATATCAATATAATGAGAAGGTTTTAACAAATATGTATGTTCATGTTGTGACGTAAAATCTGCCAACATTGTGCCGAGCTCCTCGAGAAAAGATAAGGGAACAAGCGAATTATTGATGAAGATTTTATTTATTTTATTCTTGGTAAAGATTCTTTTAATGATAAGAAGATCATCTAATGCTATTTCAGCTTTTCTCAAATATTTTTCTACTTCATTTTTCAAAGAAGCGTTCTCAAAAGCAAAAGAAGCCTCTAAGCGAGCCTCTTCTTTTCCTTGTTGGACAAGGTTAGGAGATATTTTTCCTCCTAACAGTAAATGTAAGGCTGATATAATAATTGATTTACCGGCGCCTGTTTCGCCCGTAATAATATTGAGTCCTTCGCTAAAACTAATATGAAGTGTATCAATGAGCGCAAAATCTTTAATAATGAGATCTTGAATCATAACTTCAGAAGTAAAATAGTCTAAAATTTAATAAAATCAAAGAAATAAGATACCTTACAATGAAAACTAATAAAAATATTGACTAAAAGATAGTAAATAAGGTATAATAAAAGATGAATTAAACTATATAAAGGGTTTAACTTATGCAGACTCCACATGCGTTTTTAAGAAATGTTCCCATCTTTAGTGGTTTTAATGATGATCACATCGAAAATTTATCCAAACTGGTCAAGCTCCAAACATTTAAAGGGGAAGAGATTATCTTTAATCAGGAAGACAAAGGAGATGCATTATTCATTATTCAAACGGGAAGGATTAAGGTTTCTCTCTTTAGTGAAGCAGGAAAAGAAATTATTTTGTCTATATTAAAAGAGGGCGACTTTTTTGGAGAAATGGCGCTTATCGATGGTGAGCCTCGATCAGCTAATGTTACCGCCATTGATCCAACTGAACTTTTAATTCTTGAGCGGATTGATTTTATGAATTATTTAAAACAATCTCCAGATTTAACGCTTATGCTTCTCATTGAAATGAGCAGACGTTTACGAATCGCTGATGATAAAATTGGAAGTCTTGCACTGTTAGATGTGTATGGAAGAATTGCTCGTTATCTCATTAAACTTGCGAAAGCTGAAGGTAAAATAACCAAAGAAGGCATTGTTATAGTCAATCGACCAACCCATCAAGAAATGGCCGGCCTTGTTGGTACATCACGCGAAACCGTATCTCGTACGCTTACCGATCTCCAAAAAAGAGGTGTTATCTCTGTTACCAAAGATGAAATTATTCTTAAAGAAGATTCCATTGAAGTGATGGAAGATAAATATTTGATTTATAAATAACTATTCGGAAACTAACCTTACAATAACTTCTAGAGCCTCGTTAGGCATTACAATTGGAATCTGTTCAATGGCTTTGAGTTTTAACAAATGATTATCTCCTGAAATAATTAAAGATGCTTTGCCACTGAGAGCGAGATCGAGAAATTTTATGTCATCTGGATCTTCAATCTTAGCGCAATATCTTGTAGTTATTGGAGTAAAAGTGACGAGATTTTCATAATAAGCCACAGCTTCAATAGGCTTAAACTTAAGATTTTCAAGGCGGCTTTTAAATTTTTTGTATCGAATAACATCCTCAAACTCTTTTATAGTTGGGTGAGAAGCAAGAATTCTAAAGTTATATTTGATTAGATAGCGTAGTAATTGATTGCATATTCCTTCCCATAAGAGTGCAGAAATAGCAACATTCGTATCTAATACTATCTTCACTTTTTTCTTTTCTTTTTACGAAGCGCATGAATGATACTGTTGATTTTAGTTAAAGAAGGGGCTCTCTCAGGGTTGATAGATACTTCACGTAATAAATCTTTTGATTCACCTAATTCGTCTCTGCTATCAATGGGTAGAACTTTAAAAACTGGTCGAGATCTCTTGACGACAATAAGTGTAAGTCCTTTTTTTATTTGTTCCACAAGTTCGGTAAAGTTTGTTCTAAATTCTTTTGCGCTAATATATTGCGCCATACAGACTCCTTCTCTTTGCTGCTATATTAAATAGTTTATCTAAAGTTCAACTAAAAGTCAACTAGACAGCAGAGTATTTTTTCATTTGATTAAGGTTTATTCTTATATATGATATTTTTATGGCTACCCACATATCAAATGTCCGCCCGCAACCGGATCAAGAATTGGTTAATATCGCCGATTACGTTTACAATAAAAAAATTACCAGTGATGAAGCATACGAAACTGCGCGCTATTGTTTGATGGATTCGTTAGGCTGTGCTTTTTTGGCACTTCACTATCCTGCCTGTGTAAAACTTCTTGGCCCTGTTGTTCCTGAAGCAACAGTATCGTTTGGTGTCCGTGTACCAGGAACCAAATATATCCTTGATCCTGTTCAAGGAGCATTTAATCTTGGCATCATGATTCGCTGGCTTGATTTTAATGATACATGGCTTGCGGCTGAATGGGGACATCCATCTGACAATCTTGGTACAATACTCGCCGTTGCTGATTATGTCAGCCAAAAAAGAATACAAGCAGGAAAAACTCCATATACTATACGCGACATTTTAACGGCAATGATCAAAGCTCATGAAATACAAGGAGTACTTGCCTTACAAAATAGTTTTAATCGTGTAGGGCTTGATCATGTGGTATTAGTTAAGATTGCTTCAATTGCTCTTGCGACATTTTTACTTGGTGGAACGAAGGAACAGCTTATCAATGCGCTTTCGCAAGCATTTGTTGATGGGCAGAGCTTACGAACGTACCGACATGCTCCAAATACTGGCAGTCGGAAATCATGGGCAGCGGGAGATGCATGTAGACGAGCAGTTCAACTGGCCCTTATTACATTAACTGGAGAAATGGGCTATCCTTCTGCATTGACTGCTGAAACGTGGGGCTTTTATGATGTCCAATTCAGAGGAAAATCATTTCAGTTTGAACGAGATTATGGCTGTTACGTTATGGAAAATGTTTTATTTAAAATCTCATATCCAGCGGAGTTCCATGCCCAAACAGCTGTTGAGGCTGCCCTAAAACTTCATCCATTAGTAAAGAATAAATTAGATCAGATAGAAAAAATAGAAATAACTACGCACGAATCGGCGATACGAATTATTGATAAAAAAGGTCCGCTGAATAATCCTGCTGATCGGGATCACTGTATTCAATATATGACTGCGATTGGATTAATCTTTGGAAACCTTACGGCTGATCATTACGAAGATAAAGTTGCGGCTGATGCTCGTATTGATATGCTTCGTGAAAAAATGATATGTAGTGAAAATAAGGCGTATACCAAAGATTATCTTGATCCAGCAAAGCGTTCCATTGCAAATGCGGTGCAAATTTTTTTTAAAAACGGTGAGAAAACAGACAAGATTGAAGTGGAATATCCTGTGGGGCATAGACGCAGACGCAAAGAGGGCATTCCATTACTCTTGAAAAAATTCGAAGATAATCTTTTGACTATTTTTGATAAAACGCAGACAAAAAAAATTCTTGAGGTATGTCAAAATAAAGAATTCTTAGAAGAAATGACTGTACCTCATTTTATGGAGTTTTTGATAAAAAAATAATATGAGAACTATGACAAAATATTTTTTTAATGGACTCTTGGTCCTTGTTCCCTTAGCAGCAACGGTATATGTCGTCTATCTGATTTTTGCAAAAATCGATGGAATTTTTAGATTTTCTATTCCCGGATTGGGAATTTTACTCACATTGGCCATTGTTGTGGTGATTGGCTTTATTGCTACAAATATTGCTACCAAAAGACTCTTGGCTTTTGTTGACCATCTTATGGGTCGTGTCCCTTTTGTTAAAATGATTTACACTTCAATCAAAGATTTAACGAGTACTTTTGTGGGTGAGAAAAAAGGATTTACCAAGGCTGTTGCTGTAGCAATTATTCCTGGCAGTAGTGTCCGCCATCTTGGTTTTATTACTCGAGAGAGTATGGAAAGTTTTGGGATGAATGATATGGTTGCGGTCTATCTTCCTCAGTGTTTTAACTTTGGAGGCAATCTTGTAGTAGTTTCACGAGATCAAGTAACCCCTCTCAATGTTATGGGCAGCGAAATGATGGCATTTATTGTATCCGGTGGTGTAACCAACCAAAACGTGCCCGGCAACTTTCGGTCGAAAAACTGACAAAAAGGAACTCCCATATTTAAGAAATGATTTAAAGTGAGGTGTCCCTTTTGGTCGGAAAAGCGACCGAAAGTTGCCGGGCACGTTTTAGCTACCTTCTCTTCAATTCTTTTGCTTTTTCTATGAGTGGACGACGAGCTTTATGTTTGTTTTTTTGAAATTCTTGTAGAATATGCTCGGCTTCAAGGAATGGGACAGTAATAAAGGAAAATTTTTCATAGATTTTAATATCTCGAATAAGATGTGCTGGAATATTTCCTTCAGATGCTACATATTGAATGAGCTTTTGGGGGGTGATTCCATCCATCTTTCCAAGTGCAACAAATAAACGCGCTCTACCTTTGATATCGATGGTTGTATCCTTAATTTCATTGTACGTGCTTTCTAAAAGCTCATCACCATAGTTATGTTGGATAAGAGCGGCAATTACTGCTTCTGCATCATGCTTTCCGAGTAAGATATGAGCAAGATCTTTATAATTAACGTGTTTTTCTGATTGAATAATTGTCGTGATATCTTCGGTAACACGCGTTTTTTTTGCTGCAATTATTTCTCGTGAATTTGGAATTTTCTTTTTTTGGATATTTGATTTAGTGATACGTTGAATATAGAGGAGTCCTTGATATTCTTCAGGCGTTACGAATGTTATCGCTGTTCCTTGTTTCCCTGCGCGTCCCGTACGGCCAATGCGGTGAATATAGGACTCGGGATCTTGTGGCAGTGAATAATTAATAACATGGGTAAGGTTAGAAACATCAATTCCCCTCGCGGCTACATCGGTAGCAACTAAAATACTCGTGTGCTTTTTGCGGAACGCGAGTAGTATTTTTTCTCGCTGTGTTTGTGATATATCACCATGAATGCCACTCGCACTATATCCTCTTCGGATCAGCTGAGATGACAAAAGATCCACATCTACTTTTGTCCTACAAAAAATTATTCCATAAAAGTTTTGTTCTATATCAATAATGCGGCAGAGCACTTCAAATTTGTCATTTTTATGTACTTCAAAATAAATTTGCTCCGTTAAAGAGGTTGTTAAGTCTTTACTCTTAATTGCAATATGAGTGCATTCACCCATATATTTTTGAGCAATATTTTTAATAGGTGCAGGCATAGTTGCCGAGAAAAGCAGTACTTGCCGTGTCTTATTTGTATGCTTAATGATGCGTTCAATATCTTCTATAAAGCCCATATTCAGCATCTCATCAGCTTCGTCGAGGACAAGATACGAAATCATATGTAAAAAAAGTTTTTTGCGGTCCAATAAGTCAAGAAGACGGCCTGGCGTTCCAACGAGAATATCAACTCCTTTTTGAAGGTTTCTAATCTGGCCTTCAATTGATTGCCCGCCATACATGGGAATAATCGTCAGCTTTGATGTGCCTTTGAGTGAATTAATTTCTTCTGCAACTTGAATAGCGAGCTCGCGTGTTGGAACTAAAATGAGCGCCTGAATATACTTTTGTAGAGGTTTTATCTTTTCTATAAGGGGAATTCCAAAAGCAGCTGTTTTTCCTGTTCCCGTTTGAGATTGGCCAATGATATTTTGTGAGCTTTTCATTAAAAGAGGAATGATTTCTTTCTGAATAGGGCTCGGTTTTTCAAAACCCTTTTTCTTTAAAGCATTTAAAATATTGGGCGATATCCCTAATTCTGTAAATTCATCAAAATTGTTCATCATGGTACTCCTCATGGATTTTTCATCTCAAAACTACTCTTTTTTCTATATAGTTGATTCCCCTAAATATTTATTATATAATAGAAGTGAAGAGTTCTATATAAAAATTTTGGAGGAATAGGCGTATGAATTGGGGTTCAATTCTCGGCTTTATCATCAGTGTTATAATCTTCTGTGGTGCTATAGCATTGGAAACAAAGAAATGGCAAGTGTTTTTAAATGTGCATGCCTTTACTCTTGTTGTCGGTGGAACACTAGCCGCTGCGTTTATAAGCTATCGGGGTATATATGTAATAAAGGCTTTTTCCTTTATTTTCACCACGTTACGCAAACAAAAAATCAACGCAGTAACATTAAAAGAAGATGTTAAAAGGTTTATCGATTGGTCAGGAGTTTTAGCAAAGGAAGGGCTTGATGGTCTTTCAAAAGCTTCAGAAGGGGATATCTTTATTGAGAGATGTATTTATTTAGCTAAACAAGAATATTCCGAAAATGAGTTTCATAAGCTGGCCGAAGAATTCATTGAAAGTGATTTTGAAAGAAAATTGGTGTTTTCCGATATTCTGACACGAATGGGGGAAACAGGCCCTGCATTTGGAATGATTGGAACCCTCGTTGGTCTGATTATTATGTTGCAAGAAGTAGGAACTGATCCTACAGGAATTGCTCGGGGTATAGGTCTTGCATTGATTGCTACATTATATGGAGTCGTATTTGCAAAAATTATTTTTGAACCATTTGCATTTAAAATCAAAGAATACTTATCAATTCTCAGGTTTAGAAGAACATTGCTTCTCGAAGGTTTTTTAATGCTTATTACAAAAAAGGATCCTTTTACCATTATGGATACGCTCAATTCAAAGCTTGATCCAAGTAGTGTTTATAACAGAGACGATGCTTCTAAAAAATCGGAATCGAAAGAAGAAGAAAAATCAAAATAAGATTTAAGGGCAAACATGAGAAAGCAACGAGCAGTACATAAATCAGGTGAAGGTGCATGGCTTTTGACTTATGCAGATATGATTACGCTATTGATGGCCTTATTTTTACTTTTATTTTCAATGTCTGACATTAATCCATCCAAGTTTGAAGAAACAACCGCTAATATTTCAAAACAAATGACCGGTACAAAACCTGAAATGCCCATCAATGATGTTATCAAAAAAATGATCGAGGCGATTAAACAAAAAAAACTTGAAAATTCAGTTAAGGTATCAACTGATGGAGCAGGTGTGGTGATTGAATTTCAATCGGGCTTATTGTTTGCGATTGGCGAAGATAAAGTCCAACAAAATGCGCTTCCAATTTTAGATGAATTAATAAAAATAATGTCTTCAAAAGAGTACGAACGGTATGGTATTGAAGTGGAAGGGCATACCGATGATATTCCCATTAAGTCTGAACGATTTCCATCAAATTGGGAACTCTCATCGGCACGGGCAACGAGCGTAACGAAACTATTTGTTAATAATAAATATGATATTCGAAGACTCAGAGCCGTTGGATATGGTGAATCCCAACCCATAGTTGCTAATCGAGATAGCAATGGAACTCCCATAAGTGAGAATCAAGCAAAAAACCGCCGTGTTGTTGTGAGGATGTACCCACAAACCTTCAGAACGTTGCCTGAAAATTTAAAAAAAGAAGCCTTGAAAAATGCTAATGGAAAAAAGAAAGAAGAGAAACATTAGCCATTATTTGAGGAGAGTAATACGGGTAGTCTCCATATGAGCCTCAGTTAGGTTTCCGGTTGACATCCCCCTCCATTTTACATTAGATGACGCTGCATTTTTAGTAGAGGAAACTATTTGTGAAAGAAATTAGAAATATTGCAATCATTGCGCACGTTGATCATGGCAAAACAACGCTTGTTGATCAAATGTTAAAACAGTGTTCTGTGTTTCGTGAAAATCAAGTGGTACAGGAACGATTTTTAGATTCGAATGATCTTGAACGGGAACGAGGCATAACGATCCTTGCAAAAAATATTAGCATTCCTTATAAAAATGGAAAAATTAATATTATCGATACACCCGGACACTCTGATTTTGGGGGAGAAGTAGAGCGTGTTCTTAAAATGGCCGATGGTGTTTTACTCTTAGTGGATTCGTTTGAAGGGCCTATGCCCCAAACCCGATTTGTATTAGAAAAAGCATTGAGCTTTCAGTTAAAGCCCATTGTAGTCATCAATAAAATCGATCGACCGGATAATCGTCCTGCTGAAGTACTCGATGAAATATATGATTTGTTTATTGATCTTGATGCCAAAGAAGATCAACTCGATTTCCCTGTTATATATGCCAGTGGTAGAGATGGCTGGGCAGTTCGATTATTAAATGATCCTCGGGAAAACTTAAATCCATTATTTGACTTAATAATTGAGTACCTGCCCCATCATCGTGTATCGACTGATTCGACACAATTCCAAGTTACATCGCTCGATTATAGTGATTATATGGGCAGAATCGGAATTGGTCGGGTTTTTAGAGGAACACTTACAAAGAATACGCCCTTATGTATTATTAAAAGAAATGGTTCTATCCAGGCAATAGCTCCAAAGCAACTCTTTACGTTTGAAGGATTGCAACGATTGGAAGTCGATGAAGTTCAAAATGGCGATATTTGTGCTATTGCAGGAGTCGATGCTATTGATATCGGTGATACTATTGCTGCTGCAGATAATCCGGAACCGCTTCCTATTATTGCCATTGATGAACCTACTATTAGTATGACATTTACGATTAATAATTCTCCTTTTTTTGGAAGAGAAGGAAAATTTGTTACCTCTCGGCAGCTCAAAGATCGTCTCTATAAAGAATTAGAACATAATGTGGCACTAGCAGTGCAAGATACCGCTACGTCTGATTCCTACAAGGTATCAGGACGAGGGGTTTTACATTTATCTATCCTCATCGAAAACATGCGGCGCGAGGGGTATGAATTACAGATTAGAGAACCAAAAGTTATTTATAAAGAAATTGATGGAAAAAAAGCTGAACCAATCGAAGTTCTTTTTATCGATGTACCTGCTGAATATGCAGGTAAAGTTATCGATCTCTTAGGGCAACGTAAAGGCGTATTAATTAAGATGGATAATAAGGGAAACCTCAATAAGTTAGAATTTCACATTCCTTCTCGAGGTCTTATGGGATTGCGAACAAAAATGTTAACCGCAACATCAGGTGAAGGAATTATGCATCATCGGTTTTATCAATATGAATTCTTTAAAGGCTCGATGAATAAAGTAAAAAATGGAGCGCTTATTTCAATGGGAGAAGGCCCTTCGACGGCATATGCGATTGATGCACTCCAGGATAGAGGACGTTTTTTTATTGATCCGGGTGAGGTTGTGTACATAGGACAAATCGTGGGAGAACATACTAAAGAGAATGACCTGGAAGTGAATGTGCAAAAAGGAAAAAAACTTACCAATATGCGTGCTGCAGGATCTGATAAAGCCGTTAAAATAACTCCTGCTACAAAATTTAGCCTCGAGGAAGCGCTCGAATATATTGATGATGATGAAATGGTTGAGGTAACGCCGCAGTCTATACGCCTCCGGAAACTCCACTTAGACCCGAATGCAAGAAAACGATTCGAAAAGGGTAGGGAGTAATTTTTGTTGCAAAGTATATTTTTCTGTGGTATCTAAGTTAAAACTTAGGCATCATGGGGATGAAAACTCACCGCAACATAAGAATTCTACAAAAAATCTGCATGTGCCAGCTATGGGTTGGTGTCGTATTATCTTTATATAGTATGCCCGAGGTTCATTCGTCCTGTTCGTTCGTCTTTCGCTCAGTGCCTGCTGATAAAAAAGTAAGCCAAGAAATTCTTTCGTTTTCACAGATGCATCGTGTGAGAGATTCAGAGATGTGGGGCGATGGCGTCTACAGCTTTAGCTATCGATCAGATCTGTATCCTGAATATGAAGTTCCCCCTCGTACTATCTATATTTGGTTTCCTCCTGAGTACCATCAACATCCAGAAAAACGATATCCCGTTTTGTATATGCACGACGGCCAGCAAATCTGGGATGATCCTCATTGTACAATGCACGGTGGTTGGAATATAAATCTAACAGCAGAAAAACTTATCAGGGAAAGAAAAATCGAGCAGCTCATCATTGTTGGTATATCTCATATGGGAAAATATCGGAATGATGAATATATGCCCCCACTCTGGAGTTTTAAAAAAATTTATCCCTATGCGCATCTTATCGAACAAGAAATTAAGCCATTAATTGATCGTAGTTTTCGAACTAAACCTGATAGAAATAATACGGCCATTGCGGGTTCATCATTAGGAGCTCTTGTGTCCTATTGGATGACTATGGCATCACCAGAAATATTTCGTAAAGCGGGGCTCATGTCTCCCCCATTCCAGTTCGTTCATGAAGCTGAATTAACCTTTGATCTTGTTATTCGAGATCAGAAACAAGATCCATTACTCAAAGATCTTACGT
>JAHFAK010000061.1:6818-13633 GCA_023250585.1 Deltaproteobacteria bacterium | reverse complement strand
CTTTCCATTAATCTCTTTCTAACAAGTGAATATACAAGATTGATAGCAGAGCCTGTAGCTTTTGAAAGAGAGCTCGATGCGGCAATAAAAAATCAAAGAATTACAACCATTTTTATAGATGAAATTCAGCGTATTCCCGAATTACTCAATACTATTCATGTCTATTTAGAACAAAACAAAAATATTCAATTTATTCTTGCGGGCTCAAGTGCTCGAAAACTCAAAAGGATGAATGCGAATATGCTGGCAGGAAGAGCATTAACTTGTAAGCTCTATCCTTTTTGTGTCTCTGAATTAAAAGAGAATCTTTCTTCATTAAAAGAGCTATTAGAATTTGGTCTTATTCCTACAGTATATCTTAATAACGATAAAGCAGAAAAAAGAGATATCTTACGAAGTTATATTGAAACTTTTATCAAAGAGGAAATTGAGCTAGAAGCAAAAATTCGAAAGTTGGATTCATTCATTAGATTTCTACAGGTTGCAGGAAATGAAAACGGAAACATTTTAAACTTTAGCAATATAGGACGAGATGTCGGGACAAATTATAATACGGTCAAAGATTATTTTCAAATTCTCGAAGATTGTCTCATAGGTTTTTTTCTGTATCCATTCTCACGGTCCATGAGAAAAAGGTTTTCAAAACATCCAAAGTTTTATTTTTTTGATTGCGGTGTTGTGAGAGCTTTAACCAAGAGATTGAATGTTGAACTCACGAGTTTGGATCCCGACTATGGAAGGCTCTTTGAACATTTTGTAATTCTCGAGATTGTTAAACTAAATAGCTATCTTAAACTGGATTTAGAATTATCTTATTACAGAACCGACTCCGGCATAGAGGTCGATTTGATAATAGAGACACCTGCAAGAAAACTCATAGCTCTCGAAATTAAATCAACCGGAGAACCAAAACCAACTCATGTTACGAGTCTTAATGCTTTCAAAAAGGATTATCCCGAAGCTCAATGTTATTTAATAGCAAATACACCAAGGCCGCAAATACTCGAAGGAATTGATGTTATTCCCTGGAATATGATTCATGAACTCATCTTTTCGTAAATAAAAAAGGACGGCAAGCTGACCGGCATGTTTTCAATGTTTTCTTAAGTGTTATATGACTTCTGTAATGTAATAAGAATTCCCATTGCGTGCTGTCTTTCATTCCAAGGAACAAAAAGATAATCATGATAGTAGGCAGAAATTACATTCGCGCTGATATGTTCCTGCGCCAAAGCTTTTGTAATTGTTGCAAGAAAACCAACTGCAGTTAAATCAGAATAAACGCTAAGTGTAACCAGTGCAAAAGGACCTGACGTTTTAAAAGTAGAACCTGAAGGGATATTTTCTTCTTTGAGAATATAGGTCGTCCCTTCCTGTTCCTTAAATGATGCACATACATTTTCAATTATCTCATGTGTAGATACAAAATAATATTTTTCGTGAGCAAGAATTGGATTAATTTCTTTACATAAGGCTGTTAATTCAGAAATTGTTTTCATTGTATAATTCTTTGTGAAAGTCTTTTTTAATAAATTCTGCGGGGAGGAGTATAGTACAACTTTGAAATTTCTCTAGTTTCCGCAAATGCTTTTTATCTCCGGTAACTAAATAATCGGCCGATCCTTCAGACGCGCATTCTAAAATTCGATTATCTGTCGGATCATCCTTAATGTGAGTTATCCTTGTTTTTGGATATACAATAGTTGCAATTCTCCGGATTTCTGAAAGTGCATAGAGTGCTTCTTGTTTTGAAAATTTGAATTTTTCTTGAAGAATTCTTCCTGTTTCAAAAAGAATATCCGGTGAAATGATAAGTTCAAAATCACCGTCTCGCGCTAATTCAATAATTGTTTCAGGAATACCTGAAAACAAAAGGGCTGAAATATAAACGTTGGTATCTAAAACAACCTTAAGCTTTTTTTTCCCGGTAAGCATGAACAATATCCTCAATATCAGCTTCAGTAATTTTCATTTGACGAACAGCACGCCTTCCCGCTTTTTTTGCTTTCTCCCATTTTCTGCGACCCATAAAATCCCGAATTGCCTGCCGCAAAAGTTCGCTCTTAGTAATCTCTTCATCTTTTGCTATTTCATGAATTTCTTTTAAGAGACTATACGGAAGGGATAAACTTAAAACCTTTCGATTACTCATTAATAATACCTCCTGTAGTATAATGTAATACAGTTGTAATTTTTGTCAAACTTCTATCTTAATTGGTTCTTCGACAGGCTTGCATTTCCCACAGAATAAGGCTTTATCGGTGACAAATGCTTTTTTGATGTCTTTCTCGATATATAAAGTAATGATATGGGGCAATTCTTTAATATGATCTTTGCAAATTCCACGGCCACAAAATTTACAGACTCCGATTGCTGGTCGATTACAATGACTACAGTTCATAACTAATTACACACCTATAATTTCTAATTCATGCATACGTCTTGTCGACGTCATTTCAAGGCCTTCGCCTGACAGGATATTGTCTTTAATTAGAGCATCAAAATGTTCTTTTTTCAAAGAAAAAACTTCAACAGCAGAAAAAGCCCGAATGGAAGAAGTTCGGGGAACTTCAAGCAAGAGAGCAATCTCTCCAAAATACTCTCCTTTTGAAAGTGTCGTAATTTCTCGTTCAATGCCGGCCTTGTCTTTTTTGGTTACTAAAACTTTTCCTTCTGCAATAATATAAAAAACAGACCCTATCTCACCTTCTCGAATAATCATGTCTTTCGGACAAAATGATTGGCGTTCCATTACTTTAACGAGCTCTGAAATTTGAGCATTCGAGAGTTCCGTAAAAATGGGAATTTGTTTAATAAGACTGAGCGTCTCAACTTTAATACTCACGCGTTCAAAGCCTTTAATAAAAGGCTTAATCGATGTATCAAATTGAGCCTTTGTAAGAGTAAGCACGTCTGTTTTTTCAACTGCGCGGATATATGCAGTTCGGGGAATATCTTTGATCAGTGAAATCTCTCCAAAATAATCTCCCTTGTAGAGGGAAGTAATATTCTTTTTCTCGCCGTGTTCAATATCATAAACTAAAACCTCTCCTTCAATAATAACAAAGAAAGTATCTCCTCCTTCATCTTTTTTAATAATAAGTTCGTTGGGCTCATATGTTTTTTTATTAAAATAGGTTAAAATCGACCGAAGCGCTTCCTCCTCAATATCAGAAAAAATAGGGTTATTCGCAATTAAGCTAAATATGTCCCGAGATGCTTCTTTCGTTTTTATAATATTGTAGGGTAAGTGTTTTAAAAAATATTCGTATGCAATTTCCCGATCAACCCATGGAGATTTGTTGTATGCTTCCTCTAAAAAATGAGCGACTAAATTCTTTCCAACATGTAATTCAATCGCTTTAAAGAAATGCATAAGAAAATGAATATGTGTTTTTTTTGATTCAAAAACACTTGTCTCAGATTCAGTAAAGATAAGCTTATTTGCTTTGATGCTGAGATTAATATTATTTTTTTTTGAAAATTCATTTATATCATTTACAAAAATCGGAACTTTTTTTTCATTTAAAATTCGTGGAATATTCTCAAATGCAAATTCGACGAGAAATGATACATATCGTTTGAGCCGCGCATTTTCGCTCATGCCTTGTTGTAAAAGCACCTGAGCCTTTCCTATAAAGCGAAATCTCTTAACAACTAAAAAAAGATAACTCATCCATAAAAATACAACCTGAATAAGACAAAGCTGCAGTTGACTGATCAGTAATGAATTAGGAAAGAATAAAAAAAATTGAATGAGATTTACACATAAAAAAAATGCTAAGAAATTGTATCGATACGTGAATCGAGCGAAATTAAAAAATACATTATAGGTAAAGATAAAATAAAATACCATCCCGTAAAACAAGCCGATGATCGGAAGTATACAGTCGAGGGCTTGCACATACAGAATTATATCAAGAGAAAAAAGAGCAATGAAAGCTGCAGCCAAAACAGCATAATTATTTTTCCAAACAGATAAATGAAAAATATATGTTAGAATTTTTTTCAAAAGTGTTAGACCTAAATACAGTAAGGAAAGAGCAACGGGCAACACTAATACAATAAATACTGCAATTGAAACAATTTTTGGTAGGAGTTCGTGGCCTTGCAAAACATCGGTAAATATTTTATGCAAACGAAATTTAATAAGAAACACCGTAACGATGGTGGCAAAGATCGCCCACAAAAAAGCCAGGACTCCATAAGCGCTGTATACCTTTTCTTCTCTGCTGAATGGTTCTTTATTCTTTATTTTTGGAAAAAGTTTATTTCTTATAAATTGGAAAGAGTATTTTCGCAAATTTGGTTTTTCAAAATAATCAATCAATATATAGTAACCATCAAGTTCAAGCAGTGGATTTAAATTGAGAAGAGAGGATATGTAACACCAGAATGAAAGTTTAAAAAGAGTAGGATTGTACGTATATTCTGGAAAAAAATAGACGATAATGGAAAATAGTCCGCCTAAAAGCATTGTAGAATATGGTCCTGCCAATGAAACAGTTATTCGTTTTTTTCGGTCTGATAACCACATATCAGAGCTATCAACATAAAAGCATGGGCACCCAAAGTAGAATATAAATCCAGCAGAATTAATATTACGCCCATACCCTTTTATAGTTAGGGCATGCGCTAATTCATGGATAGAAACAATTGCCAAATTAATGATAAACGTAAATGCATATCCTAAGCTATATGACGTTTTAACTTTAAAAAGATTGTATTCACCTGTCATAAAAATATACGTAAATGCAATGAGTCCCACGCAGGAAAAAAGCAGTAATCCGCTCCGAATTACTGCATTGGTAACTAGATGAGATAAAGGAGTAGTTAACTTTGACAACAAGCCATCAAGTTTATGAAATTCTATCTTATAACTAAAAAACAACTTTTTGAGTTTCTGCAAAATACGTTTACTTCGGGTATTATTTAATTGAAGCGAAAGTAAATGATACGCATGTATAGGTTTTTCTTTTAGAAAATATTTTTCTCGTAGCGATCGAATAAGCTCTATAATTCTCTTTAAGGCAAGTTTTTTAGTCTTTAAGAAATATTCGAGTAAAAGTTCATTGACTGATCTTGTGCCGTCAATTGTACTAACAATAGAATTATCATCATCAGAAAGCCTTAAGTACGTCTTTTCATTATCATTACGAATAACAAAATATTTTTCTTCTTTTTTGGAGAAAAGTTCCTTTTTTGTTATGTGAGATATGAGCTCAGGCTTGAAATTTGATATATTGAGCGTCTCAGCTATTGTCTTATAAATTGAAAATTGACCGTCTTGTTCAAGGATATCTTTAATCTGAATTTTCAGGTTTTCTAAGAAAACATTCATAGGTATATAAGAGAGGCGAAGCATCTTCTTTTTGTATTTTCTACCAACGTCGCTTCCATAATAATTTTAAGAACAGAAAGCGCGCTCGATAGAAAATACAAAAAGAAGATGCTTCGCCTCTCTTAGTTGCTTGTTAATTTTCAAATTTATTGATTATTTTCAGCGGTTATCTCTTCGGCACACACTTGATTACGTCCATGTTCTTTTGCCTTATAAAGATAACTGTCTGCCTCTTTAATCATATCGTTATATTCATTAAATTTTCCTTTTTTATCGAATGTCGCAATCCCAAGGCTAATGCTCACAGGAATTTGTTTTAAATCATGTTCAAACTTTGCATTACAAATTGCTTTACGTATTCTTTCTGCAAGATTTCGCGATGGATTTGCTCCTTGGCCTTTTAAAATAATCGTAAATTCTTCGCCGCCATATCTGCAGAAAACATCTTCATTGCGCAGTTCTCTTACAACTACTTGCGCAACATTCTTTAAAATAAAATCTCCCGCAAGATGACCATGGGTATCATTAATTTTTTTGAAATGGTCGATATCAAACATGATCAGGCTAAATACTTCTTCACCTCGTTTGTTGTAACTGAATTCTTTTGAGAACGTATCAATAAAGAATTTTTTGTTATAAATGCCTGTTAAAGAATCTTGCGTTGCTGATTTATATAAATTTTCTTGGAATTCTTCTTCAAGAACATCTTGAAAACTAAATTTTAAAATCAATGAATCGCCCAGCTGAATCTTATCTCCATCTTGAAGATTTGCTTCTTTGATGCGATTGCCATTTACAAATGTCCCATTGGTGCTATTCAAATCAAGAATAGCAACTTTATCACTTCCCAAAGTTGTAATTTCCGCATGTTTTCTGGATATACTGGTATCATTAAGAGTGATATCTGCTTCTTTACTCCGACCAAGGACCGTGGGACGCTCTTTATTGAGACGAAAGGTCTTTCCTGATCCTTCGCCTAAAATAACAACAAACACAGGCTCACGCCCTTTGCCTTTTTGTGCGGTTAAATTCTCGACCTTTTTAAATATTGTTTCTTCGGCCATAATCCACCTCACTTAAATATGGTTTACCTTATTATTATTATAGCACAAAATTGAAGGAAATACAAATTATGACAAAAAAGGCAATAATTCTAATGTGTTTTGATACTCGATGGGAATCTTGCTTGAAGTTGCTCTAAAATTTTTTTCTCTTCTCGTTGATCTGAAATCAGTGCTACCCACTCATGGTTCGAATTGAGCTTCATAAGCTGTTTATATACCACAACCATAACGCCTTCTTTTAAAACACTCACGCTTGCATTCATCTGAAACTTATATGACATCCCATTATCAATAAAATGAACCCAGCGAGTACTGATTTTTCCAAGTCCTTGACTGACAAGATAGAGATCAAATTCGTAATGTTCAAAAAAAATATCAGTCAGTGCCTTCCATACTTTTTCTGGCTCTTC
>JAHFAK010000061.1:2525-6718 GCA_023250585.1 Deltaproteobacteria bacterium | reverse complement strand
GGATGAAGAGCCTTAACTTCATGTGGCGCTATTAAAAGTCCCATGACTTTTTTTACTTCTTCTTCATCTCTATATTCAATAGGAATATCATTGCCCGATGGACAACGAGTATCGATAGTTGATAGAGGAGCAGCTACATAAAAGGGGATATTATGTTTTTGGGCTAAGACGGCGAGCGTATACGTGCCAATCTTATTTGCAACATCGCCATTTTTTGCAATCCGATCTGCGCCAACAATAATCACATCTACTTGTTTTTGACTGATAAAAAAACCAGCCATATTATCAGTAATAAGTGTTACATCTATTTTTTCTTGAACTAATTCAAAGGCAGTCAAACGTGAGCCCTGTAAAAAAGGACGCGTTTCACATGCCATGACTTTTATATTTTTATTGCGTGCTGATCGAATGACGCCTAATGCTGTTCCATAACCTGCAGTTGCAAGCGCGCCTGCATTACAGTGAGTGAGAATTTTTGCTCCCTCTGGAATAAGTTCGCTGCCATTTTTTCCAATCTTTTTATTTATTGCTTTATCTTCATTATATATTTTTACCGCTTCTTCCTCTAAAGCTGCTGCAATACCGTCAAGATTAGGAACTCTTGTGATTACTTGCTTCATTCGTTCCACTGCCCATCTGAGATTTACCGCAGTAGGCCGCGCTATCTGAACTTCTTCACATACTTTCATAAGATACGGCAAAAAATCTTTAGAGCCATCTCCGTATGTTTTAGCGCCCAGAACAATACCAAATGCTGCAGCCACACCGATGAGAGGAGCACCACGAAGTTTCATTGTTTTAATAGCATCAATAACATCTTTATAGGTTAAGCACGTACAATAGACTTCTCGCTTGGGAAGCATTGTTTGATCAAGAACAACTAAACGATCATCCTTCCATTGAATACTTTTTATTGTTTCTGTCATGGCTTACCTCTCTTTCAATTTCTTTGCTAAAATATCATTCACAACTTTCGGGTTAAATTTTCCTTTTCCTTCTTTCATAATCGTTCCGACTAAAAACCCAAATACTTTTTCTTTACCTTCTAAATATTCTTTTACTTGGTTTTGATTTTTAGCGAGTATGCTGTCAATAACTGTTTCAATAGCACTATTATCACTAATTTGCTCTAAGCCTTGTTCCTTAACGATTACGTCTGGTTTTTTTCCCGTGGCAATAGCTTCAGTAAAAACTTTTTTAGCAGTGCTTGCATTAATCTTATTTGTTTCAATCATCATAAGTAACGATACCAATTCAGGCGGACGAAGAGGAAAAGACTGAAGGGATATACTTTTCTCCTTTACTACTCGTAATACCTCGGTCTGAATCCAATTTGCAATTATTTTTGGAGAAGAAAAAAGAGAAACTGCTTCTTCGAAATAATCAGCAATAGCCTTTTCACTCGTTAATACTTCTGTATCATATTCTGTCAGGCCATAGACCTCTATAAACTTTTTCTTTTTTTGAGCAGGGAGTTCCGGAAAATCATATGAAACTTTTTTCAAAAGTTCTTCACTGATATACAAAGTCTTTAAATCGGGATCAGGAAGATATCGATAGTCGTGCGCTTCTTCTTTCGAACGCATAGAAGATGTTATTTCTTTATCTTCATTCCATAAGCGTGTCTCTTGCATAATCTTTGTACCTGCTTCAAGCATATCTTTTTGACGATCGATTTCATACAAAAGAGCTTTTTCAATATATTTAAATGAATTCAAATTTTTAATTTCAACTTTTGTTCCAAGCGTTGTCACTCCTTCGCTCCGCAGTGAAATATTTGCATCACAACGAAAGTTTCCCTTTTCCATATTGCAATCACAAACGTCTAAGTATTCAAGAATGGCCTTCAGTTCTTTTAAATATGCAATAGCTTCTTGCGGGCTATGAATATCAGGCTCGGTTACAATTTCAATTAACGGAATCGCCGCACGATTGAAATCTATAAAGCTTGCTGCCCCATTATGCCCATCATGAGAATGAATAAGTTTTCCCGCATCTTCTTCCATATGAATTCTTTTAATCCGAATCTTTTTGTCTTCTGAAATAATGATATGCCCATCTTCTGCAAGAGGTTCCTGGTATTGAGAAATTTGATATGCCTTTGGCAAATCCGGATAGAAATAATTTTTTCGCTCAAATACATTCTTAGATGCGACTTCACAGTGAGTGGCAACTGCGGCCTTCAAGGCATACTCCAATGCTTGTTCATTTAAAACAGGCAGAACACCAGGCAAACCTAAACATATAGAACAAACATTCGAGTTAGCATTTTGTCCAAATGACGTGGAACATGAACAGAAAAGCTTTGATTTCGTTTTTAATTGCGCATGGACTTCAAGCCCAATTACTACTTCGTACATGTTTCGGGTATCCTTGTGTGCCAATCGGTTTCTTTTTGATAACAATGAACAAGCTGTAATAATTGTGTTTCGTTAAATTTTTTTGCCATTAATTGCATGCCCATAGGTAAATTATTTTTCGTAAAGCCAACCGGAAATGAAATTGCGGGAATGCCGGCAAGATTGGCTGAGATGGTGTAGATATCAGTCAAATACATTGCAAGAGGGTCATGAGAATGTTCTCCGATTTTAAAAGCAGGTGTTGGTGAAGTAGGAGAAAGTATCACATCGCATTCGGCAAAAACGCGACGAAAATCTTCGGTTATTAATCGTCGCACCTTACATGCTTTTCCATAATAGGCATCATAGTAGCCAGAGCTCAAGACATAGGTTCCTAACATAATTCGTCGTTTCACTTCATCTCCAAAACCCCGCGTTCTTGAATTGAGATAGACATCAAGTAAATCTTTTCCTTCTTCTCGTAATCCATAGCGAATGCCATCGTATCGTGCGAGATTGGTGCTCGCCTCAGCTGTGGCAAGAATGTAATACGTACTGACCGCATAATCAGTATACGGGAGAGATATCGTTTTAATTTTTACTCCTCTTTTCATAAAAAAATTCTTCGTATTTTCTAAAGCAGTTGCGATTTCGTTATGCAGCCCTTTTTGATGAGTATATTCTTTCGGTATACCAATAGTAATATTACTACCATTGATACTATCATTGAGATACTGTGAATACGGAGGAAGTGGTGTATCACTCGATGTTGAATCATGAGAATCAAAACCTGCAATGGCTTCAAGTATGATTGCGCAATCATACGCGCTTCTGCCAATAGGACCGAGCTGATCAAGGCTTGATGCAAAAGCGACGAGGCCAAAGCGTGAAACACGTCCGTATGTTGGTTTGAGGCCGGTAACTCCACAAAAAGCTGAGGGTAATCGAATCGATCCCCCGGTATCAGAACCAAGCGCTGCACTAACAAGCCCTGCGCTCACTGCAGCTGCGGATCCTCCTGATGAACCGCCTGGCGATCGTTCTACATTCCATGGATTTTTTACTGGACCAAAAAATGAATTTTCACTCGATGAACCCATTGCAAACTCATCCATATTAAGCTTACCTAAAATAACTGCCCCGCTTGTAATAAGTTGCTCGGTAACTGTTGCATTATACGGAGGAATAAAGCTCGAAAGTATTCTCGAAGCGCATGTTGTTCTTATTCCTTTTGTTATGATTAAATCTTTTAATGCAATAGGAATTCCCGTAAGCGCAGTCACATGATTATTTTTAGCAAGCCTCTCATCTGCTTTTTGAGCTAAACGCAGAGCTTCTTCTTCGCTAATGGTAATAAAAGAATTAATGGAAGCATCGTATTTTTTTATTCGATCAAGAAAATAGCGCGTAAGTTCAACAGAAGATATTTTTTTCTCAACAAGTAATGTATGAAGATCAGAAATTGATTTATAGTTACTATCCATATTTATATTATTTTTGGAACCTCGAAAAATCCTGCATCGTTAAAATGTTCCGTGAGATTCTGTAAATCTTGATGGGAAAGACCGTCACAAACAGTATCTTTTTTCAATATCGGAACAGAAATATCCGTATCTGTCATCGGTACAACTTTTGACGTATCAACTTCATTTAATTTTTCAATATAGTTAAGAATAGTATTAAACTGCTCTACAAATGTGGTCTTTTTTTTCTCATCAATTCGGATCCGTGCAAGAGCAGCAATATAATCAACATCTTTAAGTGTAATCATACTGTTCTCTACCCTAGTAAAATTAACGCAAAAATTCCAGCGAATTCTTCAGACTTGTATAACGAAAAGGTTTTAGTTACTAT
>JAHFAK010000061.1:0-2425 GCA_023250585.1 Deltaproteobacteria bacterium | reverse complement strand
AGAGCAGCAATATAATCAACATCTTTAAGTGTAATCATACTGTTCTCTACCCTAGTAAAATTAACGCAAAAATTCCAGCGAATTCTTCAGACTTGTATAACGAAAAGGTTTTAGTTACTATGCCAGCTCAGTTAATAGATGAGTTAGGGAGTAGGAATGTTCTCACAAAGTATTTCTATCGACGTCGCTTCCATAATACTATTAAGAACAGGAAAGCGCGATCGATAGAAATACTTTGTGAGAACATTCCTACTCCCTACTGAAGGATTACTAGTTACTGTAAATTTATGATCATGGAGTAATGAATGCCATTGAAATTGCAAAAAACAATAGAAGAAATACACCAAGAAAAAATCACATCAAAGTCTGTAATTAACAATGCATTTGAAGAGCTTTTGTCCGGCCTTGAATCCGGAAAATATAGAACGGCTTCATGCGCTAATGGAATATGGACAGCCAATTCATGGGTCAAACAGGGAATTCTTTTACTCTTTAAACAGGGAAAAATTATTGATTATTCACAGCCAGGTTTTCTTTTCGCAGATAAAGATACCCTTCCTCTTCAAAAACTTGATTGCATTAAAAAAAATATCCGTATTGTTCCTGGTGGAACATCCATTCGTCGAGGCAGTTACATTGGCAAGAATACCATTTTTATGCCGCCTGCGTATGTGAATGTTGGCGCTTACGTGGATGACGATACGATGATCGACTCACATGCGCTTGTTGGTTCTGGAGCACAAGTTGGCAAGAATGTTCATATAAGTGCCGCCGCTCAAATTGGAGGAGTTCTTGAACCAGTAAATTCCATTCCTGTTATCATTGAAGATAATGTACTTCTAGGCGGCCTTGTTGGAATATTTGAAGGAGTTATTGTCAGAAAAAATGCTATTATTGGCGCCGGCACTATTATTACGGCAAGCACCCCTGTTTATGACTTAGTAAAAAATAAAATCTATCGTACGCAAGAAGCGAGGCCACTTGAAATTCCGGAGGGAGCTGTGGTAATACAAGGATCACGTAAAACGAAAATGAAACATGGATTCGACGAAGAGCTGTATTTTAATACGCCGCTTATTATTAAGTATCGAGATGAGAAAATGAAAGATCGAATTCAGTTTGAAGAATTACTTAGATAGGAGAAAAATGATGAAAAAAATTGTACAGTTGACACTATTTCTTGCAAGTATTTTTATTCTATTATTCACTCTACTGAATTGTAATGAGGACAATCCGGGAAATGGTTCAGGGACTTTGCTCAGCCGTTGTGTAGCAGCATGTGAGAGTTGCGAAGAAAAAGACTGCCAAGCCGGTTGCGAATGTGATGATGACCTTACTAACAACGCAGGATGTGAGAAAGAAGCTACTACTGTTATAGAATGTATCGAAGCAGATAAAACTTGTAGCCGCGAGACAGTATGTTTCAAAGAAATTTCAGATTGGTCGCTATGCTGGGATCCTTATTGTACAGAAAATCCAAACGCTGCTGAATGCACATGCTCTGGTTATGGAGAAGAGGAGAACTAGAATTCCCCCATCACACACGTTGAATCAATACCTCCTCGAGTATTGTAGATTGTAGTAATTTTTAATTTCTTTGGTTGAATAATTTTTTTCAAATCGTGAAAAAGGCGATTGGTAAGATCCTCCTGATAAATTCCTATAGTGCGAAATGAAATCAAATAATATTTCAGAGATTTAAGTTCAACGCATCTTTTATCCGGACAATATTCAATGATAATTTTTGCAAAATCAGGAAGTCCCGAAAAGGGACAGACAGAAGTAAATTCTGTCGTTTCATACTTAATTAACTGATCTGCTCCAGCATAGGGAAACGTTTCCAAAAAATCAGCTCGGATTTTTTCTTGCGCCTCAAATGTAAATACTTTTCCTTCCGCTTGTGGCATGCGGGCTCTATATCATGAGGAATGTATACCGTCAATATTGCAGCGATAAGATAATCCCTCAGAAGGTGTAAAAAACTGAGATTTCTCACTTCGTTCGCAATGACAGAAGACCGCACGTTGTCATTGCGAGGAGGACACGTTTTCTTGTCCGACGAAGCAATCTCAAGCAGGTTCGGGATAAACTCCACAATCCTGCATATGTAAGAAAAGATTGCTTCAAACCCTTCAGGTTTTCGCAATGACAGTCCATTTGGACATTTCAGTTTCCTATCGCTCTTTCTCAGAAAATAAAGCCCTCTCTTCATTTCTTCACACCTTCTCATTACGAATATAAGGGTGTAGGTATGTGATAAGTTTGACTGCTCTTTACTATAAAAATATACTAAATATGCATGGATAAAACTGAGCTTAAAAATCTTTTTATTCTCTTCAAAGTACTTGATGAGAAAAAGCTCTTTATTCCTCTTACTCAAGTAGAAGAGTTTCGTTGGGCCGAATATCATGAAATTATAATGAAG
>JAHFAK010000060.1 GCA_023250585.1 Deltaproteobacteria bacterium | reverse complement strand
ATCCCCATTCTTCGGCAAACACAGAAAAGATAAAGTCCGTATGCTGTTTTGGCACGAATTCGAGTTTTGATTGTGTGCCGGATAAAAATCCTTTTCCAAAAAATTTTCCCGATCCAATTGCTATGATCGATTGAGTAATATGCCAAGCATCGCCGAGCCTATCTTTAGCAGGATCCATAAAGACGCGAATTCTGTCTTTTTGATATTCTTTAAGAACAAAATACCATGCCAGTGGAGTCGACAGCGTGATTCCCAAAACAATTTGCCCAATGGTGCGTAAGCGCAATCCTACATATACCAACATGCCTCCAAAAATCATGAGAAGTAACAAGGCTGTTCCTAAGTCTGGTTCTTTGAGAATAAGAATAATCGGGATAAAAGCAAGCAAAGATGGTTTAATAATAGTTTTGAATGTATACCCCAATGGGCTATCATTTTTACTAAAATATTTTGCCAAAATAACAATAACGGACAGCTTTGCTATTTCGGATGGCTGCATGCTAAATCCCCCAATTGAGATCCAACGACGAGCTCCATAAATAAGAGGCCCACCAACCAAAACATATGCAAGCATAAAAACAGTTATGATATACATTGGCCACGCAATTTTTTCTAAATAATTGTAATTTAAAAGAGTCGAAATTACTAACACGCCAAATCCTACCCCAACCCACATGAGTTGAGTTATAATTATGGGGGATAATGCTTTCGCTTCAGCTCTATAAATCGCGCTGTACAAATTCATAAGTCCTACAAGAATTAATAATAGAGTAAGAATAAATAACGGCCAATCAATATTGCCAACCGATCGTTTACTTAACATAATATACTTCTTGCCCTTCTTGCATATATTGTTTTTCTTTTTTTTGTTTTTCTATATAGGCCTCAATGACAGCTCGAGCTTTCGGAGCCGCGATACTCGAGCCATGTCCTCCATGCTCAACCACAACGGCAACAGCTATCTCAGGATTTTCAAAAGGCGCAAATGCAACATACAAGGCATGATCTTGAAAACGTCGCTCAGATTGCTGACGTCTCTCGCCTGGCTTCATACCAACAACTTGAGATGTGCCTGTTTTACCTGCAATTGTAGTGATTTGTGAGCGAGAAAACCAATAGGCAGTTCCATTGGGATTGTTAGCAACATCTCGCATAGCATTGTGAATAATGTTCCATGTTCTCGGTGAAATTGAAATTTTTCTTTTTTGTGCGCCCTGAGCAGGAAACGTTTTAATTAATTGATATGAAGGAGCTTCAATAGATTTTAAAAGCCGAGGAGCATAGAGAACCCCTCTGTTTGCTATAGTAGCAACCATATAAGCTAATTGTAATGGCGTAGCTAAATCAAATCCTTGCCCTATTGCTGAAGACAATGTTTCACCTGCTTGCCATGGCTCATGCTTCGCTTCTAATTTCCATTTACTCGTTGGAATAAGTCCACTCTTTTCATTATTCATAACAATACCTGTTGGCTCCCCTAAACCAAAGAGCTTTGCATAATCAGCAATCTTATCAATTCCTAATTTTAATCCGAGTTGAAAGAAAAAAACATCGCATGATTTCATAATAGCATCATGAATATTTACTATACCATGACCTTCTTTTTTATGGCAGCGATACACTCTTCTTCCTAAACGAAAAGTACCATTACATCTGACCGTCGTGTCAGTATCTATTTTTCCTTCTTCTAATCCTGCCACTGCAAGGATGAGCTTAAAAGTTGAGCCAGGAGGATATTGCCCACGAAGAGCACGATCCATAAGGGGAAGAGCTGGATCATTATTTAATACACGCCACTGTTTATTTGATACTCTTTTTGCAAATATTTCGGGATTAAATGAAGGGTAATTGACCATCGCTAACAGCTCGCCATTACGAGGATCAACAGCGACAATACTTCCAGACTCGCCTTCTTTAAATGAATCGTAGGCGACTTTTTGTAGATCAATATCAATAGTCATAGTTATACTATTTCCACCAATGGGCCGACGAGCGAGGTGAGCGAATGAAATTTTTTTATTTACAGATTCTTTACGTATTCTTCCTCGGGCATCTACTTCGGCGGGATCAATACCGTCAATTCCTCGGAGATGTCGTTCAAATTTCTTTTCGCCGCCAAAGATTCCAATATAATCTCCCAGTTTATAAGGATTTTCAGTATCGTTTGCTTTAATGGCCTGCAATTTTCTCTCATCTATTTCGCCAAGATACCCAAAAAAATGCGCTCCTACGGGGCCATACACATAATTACGCAGTGGCTTCACATGATCGATGTCTACGCCGCTTAAGATATCACGAAATTTATTTGTCTCAATAAAGGCTAAATTCTCCCACGGTAAATCACGCAAGAAAGTATATTGGCGATACAGATTCATCTGCTGCATGCGTGTTATTTCACGGTCAATATCCTCCTCTTCAAAATCAAGATTTAAAGAGGTTTGCAGATATTGAAGAGTTTCGCGAAGATTTTTCGTATATGCTCTCGTGATAATTAAATCAAAAGATGGACGGCTATTCATAATGACTTTTTTGTTCCTATCAAAAACAAATCCACGAGGCGCAGGTCGCCATATTTTTACAATTCGATTTTCTTCGGAGAAATGCCGATAGTGATTGCCCTTCCAAATCTGTAAATACCATAATCGAGCAAGGAGAATAAAAAAGAAAATTGAGACAATAACAATAAAAGTATTTGCGCGGGATCTTAATTCTCTGACTTCAAATTTTCGTCCAAGTGCCATCTGAAAATAGTATCAAATTAGTTTAACAAAGTTCAATCTACTTCGATATGTAACCCGTCATAACTAACGAAAATATTATTCGGTAAACGTTTCGACAATTCATCAAAATCAAATTGATGACTCAAATGAGTAAGATAAGCTCGTTGTGGCTTTAACATATCTATAGCATCAAGCGCCTGCTGTAATGAAAAATGTTTTGCATGAGGTTTTTCAGCAAGAGAATTTATAATTAACACCTCAAGATTTTTAAGTAAAGGAATAGAGCGAGCAGGTATTCCACTTGCATCAGTTATATACGCAAAGTCTCTCATGCGAAAAGCAGTAATAATATCTTGTGCATGTTCTACATCAATCGCCAAAATTTTTTCGCCCAAAATGTTATTCTCTTCTTTAAGTTCATGCTCAATGAGCTGTGGAACCCAACTCTTGGGATTAGGCGCAAAAATATAATCAAATCGTTTTCTAATTTCCAAAAGCGTTTCTTTCGTTGCATATATAGGAATAGCTTTTTTATGGAGAATATTCATAACGCGTAATTCATCTATTCCGTTGATATGATCGGTATGAGTATGAGTGTACAACACAGCATCTACATTTGATATATTGTTCTGTAAGCACTGCAAGCGAAAATCAGGGGTAGTATCAATAATAAAAAGATGTTGATTTAGTTCTATATAAACTGACGAACGAAAACGCTTATTTTTTGGATTCGTGGATTTGCATACATTACATACACATCCGATCATCGGAACTCCGACGGAAGTTCCTGTACCAAGCATAATTACTTTCATGGTTTCTAAGATATGTAATCATTCGACTTTATACAAGTGAGAAGTGGTCGGTGATCAGAGAAAAAATATTATTTCTTCCTATTCACTAGCTACTTATTAAAGTAACAGCTTGGTTAATGGGGAAGTTAGGGAGTAGGTATGAAGAAATGAAGAGAGAGCTCCATTTTCTGAAAAAGAGCGATAGGAAACTGAAATGTCCCATTCGACTGTCATTGCGAAAACCTGAAGGGTTTGAAGCAATCTTTTCTTACATATGCAGGATTGCGGAGTTTATCCCGAACCTGCTTGAGATTGCTTCGTCGGACAAGAAAACGTGTCCTCCTCGCAATGACAGGTGAGGGACCACGCTCGAAATGACAGAAGACCGTACGTTGTCATTTCGAACGAAGTGAGAAATCTGATTCTTTCACACCTTCCGAGGCATTACTTATTAAATTTGATTTCACCCTTTAAATACGCTAGAAAGCCTGGATTATGGCGATACTAGACATTGTTACATACCCAGAAGAAATTCTCTTAAAGCCAACAAAACCTATAGAAAAATTTGATGAGCGGCTTAAGAAACTTGCGCAAGATATGATCGAAACCATGAATGCGGCTCCAGGAGTGGGACTCGCGGCAAATCAAGTGAATGTAGGTTTGCAAATCGGCGTTATCAGCTTGGCAGAAGATCGGAAAACAAATTCTGAGAACAAAGAATATTTAACCTTTGCAAATCCAAAAATCATCGAAGGAACAAATGAAGTAATGAGCCGCGAAGGCTGTTTAAGTCTTCCTAATTTCTGTGAAGAAGTTCCACGTTTTGAAAAAATTACTGTTGAGTTTCTCGATACCAATAACAAAATCCAACGAATGAAGCTTCAAGGTTTGCCGGCCATAGCATTTCAGCATGAACTCGATCATTTAAATGGAATCACTCTTTTGAATAGAATTAGCAAACTCAAAGTACGTCTGTACAAAAAAGAATTAATGAAGAAGGGGTAACCGCTCATGACTCGAATAATTTTCATGGGTACTCCAGATTTCAGCCTTCCATCGCTCAAACTTCTTATTGAAAAAACTTCCCATGAAATTATTGTGTACACACGTCCTGCAAAACCGCAAGGAAGAGGGCTAGAAATAGAACCATCTCCCGTAGAAGTATTTGCAAAAGAAAAAAATCTTCCACTGTATATGCCTGGAAATCTGAAAGATGAATCAACGGTACATGCAATAAAAAAACTTTGTCCAGACTACATAATCACTTGTGCATATGGTTTATTTTTACCTAAAACTATTTTACACATTCCTAAAAAAGCATGTATCAATATCCATCCTTCTCTTTTACCCAAATACCGTGGCGCTGCACCCATTAATTGGACCTTGATTAATGGAGACAAAGAAACGGGCACGACAATAATGTTTATGGATGAGGGGATGGATACCGGAAATATTCTCTTTCAAAAAAAACTTGAAATTTTTCCACATGATAACGCCGAAACATTAGCAATACGGCTTGCATCATTAAGTGCTGAATGCCTTATTGAAACTTTGAATGGTTTGGAACGTGGGACAATTACTCCAAAACCGCAAAATAGTAGCGAAGCAACATTTGCACCTCTTTTAAAAAAAGAATTGGGAAAAATTGATTGGAGTCAAAGTGCAGAAAAAATACATAACCTCATTCGTGGTCTCTATCCATGGCCCGGAGCCTATACATTACTTGATGGAAGAGCATTAAAGATTTTTGCCTCGGAAGTACTTGGAGAAGAAAATTCAAAAGAAAAAAAATCAGGGACTATTCTTTTAGAACTTGCTGCAGGAGTTGTTGTCACGACAGGGAATCATCCTATATTAATCAAAGAAGCGCAATTGCCTAACAAAAAACGAATGAATATTGCTCAAATATTCCAGGGCTATCGAGGAAAGAAGATCTTAGGATAGACTGAAAGGAATTCTCCGAAGCATTTCTTCATAAACTTCTGAATTTTGTCGTATGCCAATCTTAATTATTTTAACAATAATTTGTTTTTCTAGAATCGAATGGAGCCCCACAGCTACAGCCGTGGCACTCTGCAAAGGCAGATAGATAACGAGATACTCACAAATCATAATAGCCAGTAACCTTTTAAAGTTAAAGGTCCAATGAGGGCTTTCCCATATGCTTTTTGATCTACCGTGAGGTATTACTGAGTTGTTACTTTTCATAAAAGAAAATAATTGACATGAACGTTCTGAACGTTCATAATGTGAACTATATGAACGTTCAAGATAAAAATATTTGTTTCATCAATGGTAATTTTGATAAACAAGGATTATTTCCAAAACTAGAAGAATTATCTAAACAAAGTTTCATTTTCGAATATGACTTTGGGTTAAATGAATTACCAATTGAGCCTGGTATAATAATAATTAGAGGCGCAAGACAACTTGGTAAAAGCACGTGGCTTGAAAGTCGACTTAAAAATACTTTACTCAAATTTGGAGCTGGCTCAGCATTTTATCTTAATGGGGAAGAATTAGAAGATTTTAAAAGCTTAATCCAAGCGATAAGAGATCTATTGCCATTATTTTCTAAAAAAAATAAAGTTAATTTTATTTTTATTGATGAAATAACGAGCATTTTATATTGGGAAAAAGCTTTAAAAATACTAGCAGATGAAGGGCAGATTAATAATACACTTATTATTACAACTGGTTCAAAATCATTAGATTTAAGAAGAGGCACTGAACGGTTACCAGGGAGAAAAGGAAAAATATCCAGGAGTACATATCGCTTCACTCATATTTCCTTTAAAGAATTTGTTAAAAAAGTAGAGCATAAAATAAGAAAAGATGATTTATTATATTTTTACTTATTAACGGGTGGATCACCCATAGCAATTAATGCTCTATATGAAAATAATTATATTCCAGAATATATAATTTCGCTAACAAAAGATTGGGTTTTTGGGGAAACAACTGCTCAGGGAAGGACACTTAGTTCTTTAAAATGGGTCATTAATTCATTATTTAAAAGATCTGGCCTTCCTTGTAGCTCTCATGCGATTGCAGAAGATGCTGGTCTTGCTAATAATACTATTGCCAGTGGATATATAGAATTGTTAAAAGATTTAAATTGTTTAGCGCAAAGTTTCCCTTTAGAGACTAATCAATTGGTTCCAATTCCAAGAAAAGCATCAAAATTTAATTTTATAAATCTACTATTTGTAACTGCATTTCATCCACACTCACTCAGGGCCTTGGATGATTTGAAAAAAATATCTTCTACGGAAAAAGGGCATCTATTTGAATGGTTAGTAGCTTCAGAAATGTGGAGAAGGCAGTCAATAATAGGAGACGATGCTCCAGATAATCAATATTATTGGAAATCTGACACAAATGAAATCGATTTAATAGTAAATCCACTATCAAAAAATAAGACTTTTATTGAAGTAAAAAGCGGCAAAGCATCAATTTCAGATTTTATTTGGTTTCCTAAAGTTTTTCCTAAATCAGTTCTCACTATCATAAATCAGAGTTCTTTTGAAAATTCTTTCTGTAAAGGAATTTCTTTTATTGATTTTTTGTCTGAAAAGGTGAAGTTAAAAACGGAGTGACAAAAAAGACGTAAGCTCCCAATAAACTCCTTACAGAAAAGCTTTGAGAGCTTCCGTTGTAACTGCCCCTTCCCGAATAATTTTTGGATTTACTTGCGTTACATCAATCACTGTTGAAGGAATTTTGAGAAAATCTTTTTCAGCGGCAAGATAATAATCAAGCTCAAGCGTTTTTCTTATTACAGAAAGATCGGTAGAACTTTTCTTTCCTGATATATTCGCACTCGTCGTTGTGATTGGCTTTCCAACTTCTTTTACGAGTTCATGTGCAATAGCGCATGAAGAAATTCGTACGCCAATAGTATTAGTGCCTGCAGTCAAAAGAGTTCTAATATTTTTTGAAATTTTTGAGGATATTTTAAAAACAAGCGTTAATGGCCCCGGCCAAAATTCATTAATCAGCATTTGTGCAGTATCGTTGATTCCTTCTGCAATATCTTCAAGCATCTCAACCGAAGACACTAACAATGAAATTGGTTTTTTAGGATCTCGCTGTTTAATAGTGTAAATTTTTTTCAACGCTTTCTCTGAATCAAAAAGAACTCCGAGAGCATAAAGCGTTTCCGTGGGATAACAAACTATGCCATGATTTTGGATAATCTTGGCCGCCTGATTTATTTTAGAATGGGATGTCATCTACGTCAGATGAAGATGATACAGATTCATTTTGAGAGGAATGCCCCTCATCGGCTGGCATTGCAGAAGCATTATACTCTTTTGCTGCTGACCCTTCTGCTCTGCTATCAATAAATTGGACTGTCTGTGCAATTATTTCAGTAGTGTAACGTTTATTTCCATCTTTATCTTCCCAGTTCGAAGTTTGAAGTCGTCCTTCAACATATACTTGACGACCTTTCGCAAGATATTGTCCACAGTTTTCAGCCTGCTTTCCCCATACAACAATGCGATGCCATTCCGTTTTTTCTTCTTTCTGGCCTTCTTTATTGAGCCATGATTCATTGGTAGCTACATTGAATCGCGTCACTGCTGTTCCGCCTTGGGTATACTTAACTTCGGGATCAGTACCTAATCTACCGAGAATAATCACTCGATTCACTCCTCGTGCCATAATTTCCTCCACATGGTTGTGTGATAATTTACGTTTCAGTAATAAAGAACGGGTGAATTAGAGTCAAGGGCTATTTAGGAAAATATGCATGTACCTTTTGGTCAGTTTTTCGACCGAAAGTTGCCGGGCACGTTTCGGTCGCAATTTTTACCTGGAGTTGCCGGGCACGTTTTAGTATATTCACCCACCTTATGGAAAGGATTATCAAAAATAGTTTTAACGTACTTAAAATCCATTGGGGGAATCTGGAGCATAACCTAAAGATAATACAAAATGTCATCGGGCCACATGTCACAATTATGCCGATTGTAAAAGATAATGCCTATGGGCATGGCCTTGTCGATATCGGCACATTTTTGGTTAAGCAAAAAGTTTCTTTTATTGGGGTTAATTCAACTGAAGAAGCGCTTTACTTGCGAAGACATAATGTTACGTGCCACATTTTAATTATGGGTGCCATACAAGAGGAAGACTTTTCTCTCATTGAAAAATACAATCTCGATTTCACGATTTATGATAAACGAATAGTAGACTATATTCTCAATCCTTCATTCAAAAAAAACGTGCGGGCACATTTAAAAATTAATACCGGGATGAATCGGCTTGGTTTGCATTTTGATGAAGTTGTTCCGTATATTGAAAAAATTAAAGAGAAAAAAAATATTGAAAAAGTCAGTCTTATGTCTCATTTAGCGGAATATAATAACGAAGCGACAAGAATCCAAATCAATGACTTCGAAAAAGCAAAAAAATACATTTTAAATCAAGGACTTACATTTGAACACTATCATATAGCAAATAGCGGCGGCACATTTTTTCATACTAACGCACATCAAACCATGGTGAGAACAGGTCTTAGTTTATATGGTTATTTACCCGTAGCTGATTCTTCTTTTGACCTCAAACCAGCGCTTTCGTTTTTATCTAAAATTGTTTCTATAAAAAAAATCCCAAAAGGCCAATCGATAAGTTATAATCGAAATTTCACAACCAAACGAGATTCAATTATTGGAGTTGTTCCCGTTGGCTATGCAGATGGATATTTCAAATCGTATGGTAAAAATGGATATGTTGTTATTAAAGACACACTCGTGCCTATTGTTGGTGACATCTGCATGGACATGTTCATGATTGACCTTACCGACATTAAAAATGCAGAAGTACATGACTCAGTTCTACTAATCGGAAATAATAGGCATTCGGAAGTATCGGTATACGAAATTGCAAAAAGAAGTGGACTTATTCCCTATGAGATTTTAACTTCTCTTTCAAGGGATATTAACAGAGTATACGAATGAAAAAAACACTTCTATTTCCAGCATATTACTTAGGAACTATTCTTCCTCGACTCTTTCATGCACTTGGAGAAGTTTTTATTTTTATCGGAGATATTATTCGCTATGGCATTAAACCTCCCTTTCGATTCAAATTAATCCTTGAGCAAATGGAATTTATTGGAGTCAATTCTCTTTTTATTATTCTCTTATCAGGCGCATTTACGGGAATGGTTTTTGTTTTTCAAACGGGTCAGGCTTTTTTTAAATTTAACGCCGAAACAATTACAGGCTCAGTTGTCGCTATAGCACTTGGTCGAGAGCTTGCTCCTGTTCTGACGGCATTGATGATTACAGGCCGAGCAGGGTCAGCAATGGCAGCCCAAATAGGAACCATGCGTGTTACTCAACAAATCGATGCACTCGTTGCTTTACGTGTTGAACCTATAAATTATCTTGTTGTTCCCCGTGTAATTGCAAGCATCTGCATGTTTCCCCTTATGACAGGTATCTTTGACATGGTTGGAATGCTTGGCGGCTATTTTGTCGGCGTCGGATTACTTGATATTAACAAAGGAGCATTTATCACTAACATCGAATGGTATGTACGCCCTGATGATATTATGAGTGGCTTGATTAAAGCGTTCTTTTTTGGATTTATTGCAAGCGCGATTTGTTGTTACAAAGGTTATTTTACAACAAATGGGACCCGAGGAGTAGGACTCGCGACAACTCAGGCTGTAGTTATTTCATTTGTATCAATATTAATTTCTGATTATTTTTTAACGGTGCTTTTATACAACCATGCTTGAAATTAAAAATCTTTCCAAATCATTTGGAAAACAAAAAGTACTCGATGGATTAAATTTAATTTGTAAAAAACATGAAACTACTGTTATAATCGGCCGCAGTGGTGAAGGAAAGTCAGTGCTGCTGAAACATTTCATTGGTCTCTTGCGCCCTGATTCCGGCAGCGTACTTGTTGAAGGCACGGATATAACAAAGCTGCATGATAAAGGACTAAAAAAGATACGCGCGCGTTTTGGATATCTTTTTCAAGATTCTGCGCTGTTTGATTTTTTTAATGTATATGAAAATGTAAGTTTTCCCCTGCGGGAACATACGTCTTTGACAGAACCGCAGATTAGAGAAATTGTAAAAACAAAATTGGAGCTTGTTGGATTGCCAAACGTTGAAAATAAAAAGGTTCACGAACTTTCAGGAGGTATGCGTAAGCGTGTCGGGCTTGCGCGTGCGATTGTTCTTGATCCGGAAATTATTCTCTATGATGAACCAACTACAGGCCTTGATCCGGTCATGACCGATGCCATCGGCGAACTTATCCAAAAGACTCAAAAAGAATTAAATATCACCACAATTTTAATCAGCCACGATATTTCTTCTACATTTAAAATTGCTGACAAAATAGCATTACTCTACGAAGGAAAAATCATCCTTGAAGGAAATAAAGAGGAATTTACAGCAAACACAAACCCAATTGTTCGACAGTTTTTAGAAGGAACCTGTCACGGACCAATGCGAATGGCGCTATAAAGAGAAAGAATATGTTAAAAATGGGGACTGAACTAAAAGTAGGTATTACAGCACTCGTTGGTATACTTCTTATTGTGTATATGTCATTTAGGGTAAACAATCGTCCATTTCTGGGTAGTGAGGGGTATAGCTACAAAATATATTTTGATAATGCTTCTGGACTCGTTACCAAAACGCCTGTTTTAATTTCTGGCATTAGAGTCGGTTATGTATCCGAAATACAACTCGTTAAAGGCATTGCGCTTGTAACCATTCGAGGTCTTGATTCCGACATAGAAATTTATGATGACTCAATTGTAAAGATTATCGACAAAGGAATTCTTGGGGAGAAATTAGTTGAAATTGACTTAGGAAAAAATAAAGCAAAACGAATTCCCGATGGAGGATTTATTCCAAACTCAATTTCCACATCCGCACTCGACCGCCTCTTCAATCAATTAGGGCAAGTTTCTGAAGTTTTTCCTAAACTCCAGCGTATTGCAGATAATATTGAAACTCTCACCGAAAGACTTGTTGGAATAATGGCTGAAAATGCTTCAGGTGGAGCGATTGAACGGTCGGTTGCAAACGTAGAAGAAATCACCAAAACAATGCGCGAAACAGCGCTTGCTATTCAACAACTCGTTGGAACAAGCAATGTTCGTATTGATAAAATTGCCGAGCATTTACAGCAATTTTCGGCGGATCTTGTAAAAATCTCTGATCAAAATCTTTCGAATGTTAAAGACATTATCGATAACTTAAAAATTGTTTCAAATAGCATTCGTGATCTTATGGCAAAAAGTGATTCAGATATTCGACAAGCAACTGAATCACTCCACACATCTCTCACCTCGGTTGAAAATATCATTAAAAAAGTCGAAGACGGCAAAGGCACGGTTGGAAAACTTATCAATGAACCTGACATTGCAGAAAAACTCGACAAAACAATGGATGGCCTCAATTCATTTATGGATACGTTTAATAAAATGCAAACATCAATTTCATATAGAGGGGAATTTTTATATGACTCAAAAGATGTCCAAAGTATTGTTGGATTAAAATTTCAACCACGTCCGGATAAATATTTTTTGTTTGAATTTGTTGATGAACCAGTAGGAGATACACTTGTAACTGAAACAACATTAACAATCGATGATGGAACGCCCATCAAATCAAAAACAATTACTCGAGACGACCAATTTACGTTATCAGTCCAATTTGCAAAACGTCTTTATGACTTAAATGTTCGATTTGGACTTGTACGTTCAGAAGGAGGTATGGGAGCTGATTACTATTTATTTGGAGACGATCTCGAACTTTCCTTTGAAGCGTTTGATTTTTCACGGGGCAATTTCCCTCACTTGCGAACATATGCAACATATACTCTCTTCAAGCATCTCTGGCTTTCTGGAGGTGTCGACGATTTAGTTTTTGAACCCGAAAGTACTCCACGAGAGTACTTCCATAATTACTTTTTCGGCGCAGGCCTTCAATTTACAGACGAAGACATTAAATCACTCGCCGGTTCAATACCACTAGGGAAATTCTAAATTTGAACATACACGACACCAGAGATTTTATAACTACTTCCTTTTTTTTCTCCTTCCATTTCAATTATACCAGCCGCTTTTAACCTTCGTAGAATGGTCTTTAATGTGACTCTTTTAATGTTGAGTGTTCGTTCTAAAAATCCAATTGTTACCGGTTGATGTTCTTGAATTAGTTCTATTATTTTAGCTTCGTATTTTGTTGTAGTTCCAAGTTTTTTTTTGGGGATTAATTTATTTTTTAATTGGTCAGTTTGAATTTCTAATGTTTTTAAAAAGAAAATTAACCAAGGATTTAAATCAAAAGATGTTGTGAAAGTTGATTGAGTTTGTCTAAGAGAGACATAATAATTATCTTTGTTATCCTCGATAACCTTCTCATGAGAAGAATACATGCAAAATTCATAACCTTGTCTTAATAAACATACATTAGTTAAAAGTCTTGAAATTCTGCCATTTCCATCTCTAAAAGGATGAATAGCTAAAAATTTGACAATAAAAGCTGCAATAACAATAAGACTATTATAATGAGGATCTTTAATATAATTATTGTAATCGTCAATGAGTTGTTTCATTTGAACATCAGTTTGGGGACCTGGAGGTGTTGTTTGAAATATAATTTCCTGCAAGCCAGTACTATGATCTATCCTAACAACGGTATTAGTAATATTCTTATAAGCTCCTCTTTGATCTGGAGGTACTATGTCATTTGATAAATATGTACACATGAGACTATGCAGTGATCTAATAGTGTACTCTGAAATCGTTAAATCTTTGAAATTATCAAATATGTAATTCATACAATCTATATAACCAACAACTTCTGCTTCATCGCGATCTTTGAACTTTTGGATTTTCAAATTTTCAAGGCGATCTTCTATCTCCTTATCGGTTAAACGAGCACCTTCTATTCTCGTTGAAGCACCTGCGGAAGTAATAATTACAGTCTTTTTTAAGGATGAATAGAAATCTTTTTTTAGGTCTTTTGAAAATTCCCAAAAATCACAAAATTTAGTAATTTTTTGAATATAATTTATAACGAGAGGGTTAAGTTGGGTTTTGAGTAAGCTTTGCATACCAAAAAATATACCAAATATTATGCTAAAAGATCAATAAA
>JAHFAK010000150.1 GCA_023250585.1 Deltaproteobacteria bacterium | reverse complement strand
TAACGCTATTGATAAGATCGACATACGGTGAAGGCATATATCCAACATCAAAGCCAAGTTGTACGTATTTATTGACTTTATATTCAACCATAACTCCCATTGAGATAGGCACAAGAGTGCTCGCTGCCACATCTAATCCAATCTTTTTTCTTACCTCAAAAGCGTACACATTGGTGGCTATAATTAAAGAAATAATAAGGCTGAGGATTGTTTTCATATATCTGTAAACTAAGTATAGCAAAATACATACCAAAAATTAAAAAAAATTGCTTAAAAATAAATATAATAATTATAATGGGTTATAAAAAATATGTCTTGGAGTAGATGAGATATGTGACAATAATTCAGGGCATCTGTGTAATAAGTGGGACATACAGAATCTTCAATAGCTTTTCGAATGAAGAAGAGAAGTGTGATTTTGTGTTTCCTTTTCGGTGTCATGAACTGAAATGACAAAACCAAATGAAAGAAACACAAGAATTGCTGCTAAAAGAATTCCTGCATAGACCACTAAATACCCTGCAAAGGTATGTTTTTTGTAACCTTCCATTTTAACTAGCATTTTACCCCCCGTTGGCTACAATTTTATCACCAATATATAATACATCGTATCATATCTTTATTCATTTGTAAAGACCTATTTTTATTTCACACCTAGATCTGTTGCATTAAATCCCTTTTTATGATATACTTAAATATAGAGGGGGATTGCATATGAAAATAAAACAAAAAATTCTTATCGTAGATGATAAGAAATACACTCGAATGGTGCTTGGGGATATTTTAATGGAGTTGGGATTTCAAGTAATGATGGCACATGATGGAAAAGAAGCGCAGGACTTAATCAACAAAGAGAACTTCGATCTCTATTGTATTGATGCGCATATTCCATTAGTTCCAGGTTTTGAAATTGCACGAAGCATTCGTGAACAATCGAGGGACGCTAAAATTATTATGTTCTCATCTATGTTTAAACGTACTGAAGAAATTTCATTGGCTAAAGAACTTAAGATCAATGCCTTTATTTATACCTGCACGCCATTTGAAAATATCATCTATTTTGCTCGCCAACTTCTCTTTGATAAAAAGAATGAACGCAGAAAATATAAACGAATTCTCGTTAATGTACCAATCTCTTTTAAAGTAAATGGAACCTGGCATACCGGTGAGATTCACAATTTAGGGCCAGAAGGAATTTTTATCAAAACATCTCATTTCCCGGAAAAAGGAGTAACAATTCCTATTAAATTCAGTTTAGATGAGATTGGAGAAATCAGCTGTAACGCGAAAGTTCTCCATATCTATAATAATGGACAATTTAAAGGAATCCTCCATGATACGGGAATGGGAATACAGTTAGAGCTTTCACCCAATGAACAAAATAAACTTATTGATTACGTACTTAAAACAACTGACCACGAAGCGTAAATATGCGCTGGGTGGTGGTTTGATTATTCTTTTTGTCGCTATTGTACTTTCTTCATTTGCTATTATTTCTAAAGATACCGATCGTGATGACGATGGGAGAGATGATCTCCACGACAATTGTCCACTCGCGGCAAATGCTAATCAAAGTGATCAAGACAAAGATGGAATCGGAGATGCATGCGATAATTGCCTCACCATTGCCAATGAATCTCAAACTGATGATGATAACGATGGCAAAGGAAATGCATGCGACAATTGCCCAACCGAAAAAAATGCTGACCAAAAAGATATTGATCAAGATTCAATTGGCGATGCATGCGATAATTGCAAAGAGATTACTAATAATGATCAAAAAGACGCCGATGGCGATGGCGTTGGCGATATATGTGATAACTGTAAAGAAGTTGCAAATACCACACAAACAGATGAAGACAATGATCACATCGGCAATGAGTGTGATAACTGCCCTACTCTTTTAAATGAAAATCAAACTGATAGTGATAAAGATGGGAAAGGCGATCTCTGTGATGACTGCCCAAATATAGCTAAACAGGAAGTATGCGATAATCTACTTCTTCACTTCCCGCTTGATGAGATGAGCTATAACAAAAAAACATGCACGGCTACTTTACAAGATATACACGATGAATATCCAAATCGCAATGCAACTCTTGATTGTAGGTACTATTACAAAAACTGCGCGCGAGCATCATCATGCCAGCCACAAGATATTTTTATTTATCCGCCAGAAGAATGGACTACTGAGGAATTTCAACCCGAAGAACATGTACTTGCCTTTGGACCAAACGCTCTATCGCTCGGTATTACAATATCTCTCTCTAAGATTCTTGCACTTCCGAGTAAAGCACCTCTTTATTTTGGGGTGAGTGTAAAATTTTTAAAAGAAACTAATTTCACTTTTGTATTGCACCGAGAATCAAAAAATGTGGAGGGCAACAGGGTTGATGAAACACTCTCATTCAGAACTTTTATCGATACACAAAATAAGATGAAAGGATTCGTAAAATTTGAACAACATGAAGCAAATGAAGAAATAGATACCTATGATATTCTTAATGGCTCTGCTATTTTGGAACCGCGACAATGGAATACGATACTCATTAAAATTGACGGAAATAAACTTGAATTAAATATAAACAACAAATCGGATGCTCAGAAGGTTCTTGAATACTCCTTTGCAGACGATGTAGAAGAAAAAAATCTCTCGTTCATTATTGGCCATCCAACAGGCAAAGATGACTTCAATGCAAGCTCTAAAAATGTTTTACTAAAAAATATCGTTGTAGCCGCTGAAGTAGCCACAATTAAAACCGGTGAATAGAAAATAGTATATACGCATATTTTTGTGCGCCTGTACTACCTCCTCAGTAAATGGGAGTGATTAAGTAATTTTTCTATGGAACTGGATCCCGCGGTCAAGCCGCGGGATGACAATTTGAGAGTGTTTCCCGTTTGTCATCCCGTGGCTTGACCACGGGATCCATCTTCATTTTTCCCATTAACTAAGCTGGTACGTGCGCCTGGCGTGGCTCGAACACGCAACCAACGGAATCGGAATCCGGTACTCTATCCAATTGAGCTACAGGCGCATAAAGCCTCAATAGCATAAAATAATTAATGGTAAAGAAAATTATTGCTCAGCAGCCTAATTCATCAGTTAATAAGTGTAGGTATGTTCCCAAAAAATATTTCTATCGAGCGCGCTTTCCTGTTCCTAATAGTATTATGGAAGCGACGTCGATAGAAATATTTTTTGGGAACATACCTACACTTATACTGCTCCATTACTCAGTGTCTTCACCTTCATCAAGGTCCGTAGTTGAAAGATCTTTTTTTAGGATAATTGAGGACTGTATTTCCTTGGTGAAGAGCATTCGTGATAGTACCATGAGAGCG
>JAHFAK010000059.1:6963-13731 GCA_023250585.1 Deltaproteobacteria bacterium | reverse complement strand
GTAGCTCCAGCTCCGAGTGCAACACTGATTGGATTAAATGGATGATCAACCGACCCATAGGGCGTTGATTTAGTAACTTTCCCAAATTCTGATGTTGGAGAATACTGGCCTTTTGTTAGACCATAAATTCGGTTATTAAATAAAATTATTTTTATATCGAGATTACGGCGCAAAAGATGAATCAAATGATTACCCCCAATACTTAATCCATCACCATCACCGGTAATCACCCAAACCGAGAGCTCAGGATTAACAACTTTAATACCGGTTGCCACAGCTGGTGCGCGGCCATGAATGGTATGAAAACCATATGTATTCATATAATAAGGAAATCGACTGGAGCATCCAATACCTGAAACAAACACATATTTTTCTCGTGGAATACCGAGATTCGGCAGTGTCCGTTGCATTTGTGCTAGAATGGAGTAATCCCCACATCCCGGACACCATCGTACTTCTTGGTCTGACTCAAAATCTTTTTTTGTTAAAGGCATTACTGGCTTTTCTTGTGTAACGGTATTTGTTTTCATTAATACACCTTTCATAACTCTGTTTTCTCTAAAAGTTCATCAATTTTTTCTTCAAGTTCAGAAGCAAATAATGGCAATCCCTTCACTCGATTAAATCCTTCTATAGGAAGCAAATATTTTCCTCGAAGTATTTTAATGAGCTGCCCCATATTAATTTCTGGAACTAAAACTTTCTTAAATCTTTTTATAATATCACCTAAATCTTTTGGTAATGGATTAATATAACGTAAATGGATGCGAGATACTGATTTACCTTCTTTTTGTTTCGCTTCAACTGCTGTTTTAATAGAACCAAATGTGCTTCCCCATCCAATGACCAAAAGATCTCCAGAATCATGCCCATCAATTACTGTTTTAGGAATCAGGTCAGCTACTCGTTCTACTTTTTCCGCACGAATATGAACCATGTAATTATGATTTTCTGGATCATAACTTACATTCCCTGTTTCCGCTTCTTTTTCAAGCCCTCCGATTCTATGTTCAAGCCCTGGTGTTCCAGGAACTACCCAAGGACGGGCAAGAGTCTTTTCATTTCGTTTAAACGGCATAAAATTATGCGGATCAGTAGTAAATGCGACAGGAATCGGAGAAAGATCAGCAAAATTTGGAATCATCCATGGTTCCGCTCCATTTGCAAGATATCCATCGGACAGTAAAATGACCGGTGTCATATATTGAATTGCAATTCTGCATGCTTCATATGCTGTTTCAAAGCAATCAGAAGGCCTTGAAGCTGCGAGCACCGGCAATGGAGCTTCGCTATTTCTGCCATATACTGCCATTAATAAATCTGCTTGTTCCGTTTTTGTTGGAAGACCTGTACTTGGACCTCCACGCTGAATGTCACAAATAACAATAGGAATTTCAGCAGAAATTGCCAACCCAAGAGCTTCTGTCTTTAAGGCTAATCCAGGACCACTTGTCGTTGTTACGGCTAATGCTCCAGCATATGCAGCTCCGATGACGGAGCAAATTGCAGCAATTTCATCTTCTGCTTGAAATGTTTTTACACCAAAATGTTTATATTTAGAAAGTTCATGAAGAATATCACTCGCCGGCGTAATTGGATAACTTCCTAAATAAAGTGGCAACCCTGATTTTTCTGATGCCGCAATTAATCCAAGCGCAACAGCCGAATTACCAGAAATATTACGGTATTTTCCTTTAGGAAGATCCGCAGGCTTTACTTCATATGAAGTTGCGAATTGCTCTGTTGCCAAACAATATGCATATCCTGCTTTTAAAACGCGAATATTTGCTTCAATGAGTTCTTCTTTATTCTTAAATTTACTTTTAATAAATTGGATTGCGTGATCGCTCGGACGATTATAGAGCCAGAAAATCATCCCCAACGCAAAAAAGTTTTTACAACGATCAACAACTCGCGGCCCTAAATTGAGTTCTTCCAAAGCTTTCTTCGTGAGCGTTTTCATATCAACGGAAAAAAGCTGAAATTTATCAAGAGATCCATTTTCGAGTGGATTCTTTTCATAGTGAGCAAGTTTTAAATTACGATCACTAAATCCTTCTGCATTAACAATAAGAATTCCATTAGGCTTTAAATTAGCTATATTCATCTTTAACGCAGCTGCATTCATAGCAACAAGCGCATCGTACTCCTCGCCGGCAGTATGAATGTCAGTACTGCTAAAATGCAATTGATAGCCGCTGACACCGGGCAATGTTCCAGCAGGCGCTCGAATTTCAGCAGGAAAATCAGGTAAAACACTGATATCATTTCCTATCAAAGCTGAAGTGTTTGCCATTTCTTCACCAACCAGTTGCATTCCATCTCCGGAATCTCCAGCAAACCGAACTGTGGCGCTTTTGAGTAACTCAATTGTTTTTTTCATCTAAAATCCCTCTAACTAATAAATTTATAGCTTTGTTGTCATTGCGAGCGAAGCGAAGCAATCTTTTCTTTCTTTATGAGATTGCTTCGCTTCGCTCGCAATGACAAAGACGATTTTGATTTTAATCCTAACCCCCATCTGCATGCTTTGTCCCTACCCTTATTGGGTGCGGTGGTAAATTTAATATACTTTGTGGGAAAAAGTCTATAATAAAACGTATAATATCTCGAATAGAAACAACGGCTAATGGCTTATCGTTAGTATCAACAATGCATAGATGGTGATAATTTCCTTTTACCATTGTTTTGAGCGCTGATTCTATTGTATCTTCCATGCGCAATGTGACAGCATTAGTCGTCATATAATCACTGACCGGTGTCGTATCAAAATTAATTACTTCTCCCGCAATTTTTCTAAGCACATCACCTTCAGTAAAAATTCCGACACATTTTTCTTTTTCGACGACAAGTAGCGCGCCAAAGTGTCGGGCAAGCATTGTGTCTATACATTTTTGTACAGAAACATTTGACTGAACGCCTACAGCTTTTTTAAGTCCTAAGTTTTTTATAGGTATCTGTAAACTTGCTTTGGTGAGTGTAATTTCTTCATCTTCAAGTAAATTTTCTTCAAGCTGTTCAAGCTCTTCTGCTTCAAATTCTTTTAAATCAATATCACTCATAACGCTGTCTCCTATATTTTTCCTGTTTCAAGATTTTTAACGAGGTATTCAGCAATATTCTGAACTGATAAAATTCCTTCGGGGATACCTTCGTCATTGACTAAAGGAATATGTCGAAATCCTCCTACATGCATTCTATTGAGTGCAAATGCGACTTCATCATCAATAAGCAAATATTCAGGATTCAGTGTCATCACTTCGCTCAGCTTAGTTTTTATAATATCTCGCTTATGGCCTACGATTTTCGTTAAGACATCACGCTCAGTCAGAATACCAACCAATTTTTCATGTTCCACGATACATACGCATGTTTGATTTTCTTTTTTCATGAGAAAAATTGCTTCTTTGACTGATTTATTGTGATCGATACAAAGAGCAGCTTTTGGCTTCAGTTTATTTATAGCAATGCGTAGTGTTCGTCCATCCATATAAATCTCCTTTTAAATATATCAGAAAATAGTACTTGTTTCCTTTATAAAAATCAATATTCCGTAATACCTCGGTTATATGGAAGCGACGTCGATAGAAATACTTTTTTGGAACATACCTACTCACTAACTCCCTCCATTAACTAAGCCATTACCATATTCCAACAACTGTTTAGAGAAAACCACACGATCATTTGTTGGTAACTTACATACTCCAGATTCACAAACATATGCCGTAACTTTATTATCTTGCGCAATTTTACCTCGCACCAAAGGAATATGAGTTGCGACATCGTTTAAGTCTTTACCTTCTGATACAACAATAAGAATCGAATTTGGAATATACGTCTTTCTGAGCTCTTGTAAAAATCCTTCGGCCTCGTCTTTTTTATTCTCTGGGGTAACAATAATAATTTCTTTTGGTTTATCTATATAAAAATCGACAGCGAGAAGCATTTCCGAAAGAGCTAATGGTTGCGAATGCAGGGTCTTCGTAAAAGCTTGTAGTGTTTTTTCCGCTCGTTTTCGATAATCAAAATTTGTGGTATATTCATATAAACGTAAAAGATTAAGCGCCTGAACTGAATTGCCTGATGGTTCTGCGCCATCGTAATGCGGTTTCTCGCGCACAAGTAAGGCTTCGTGATCAGAGCTCGTCATAAAAAAACCGCCATGTATTCTATCTTCATAATGGTTCAGAAGAATCGTATCGAACTCAAGCGCTTTTTGTAACCAGATACTATTTCCACTTGCCTCATACAGATCGAGGAATCCTTCAATCAGAAATGCATAATCTTCGAGATAGGCATTATGCTTTGTTTTTCCATCTTTATAGCTGCGAAAAAGTCTGCCGTTTGCATAGAGTGTATCGAGAACAAATTGTGCGCATTTTTTTGCCTTTTCAAGATAAAAATCATTATTGAATACAAATGCTGCTTTTGCATAAGCACTGATTGCAAGTCCATTCCATGCGGCGAGTATTTTTTCATCACGTAAAGGAAGCGATCGTTTATTACGTTCTTGATATAATACTTCACGAGATTCATTAATGAGTGCTCGCATATTTTCATCAATTGGTTTTGGTGTATGCAGAATATTTCTTCCTTCAAAATTACCTTCACGAGTTACACCGAAGATAGCAATGATACGAGAAGCTTTTTCTTTTCCTAAATTTTTTTCTAATTCATCGATAGTCCAGGTAAAATAATACCCCTCTTCTCGATGTCCATCGGAAGTTAGACTATCCGCATCTGTTGCAGAATATAGCCCACCATGAGAACTCGTCATATCACGATCTAAATAGTGAAGTATTTCTTCGGCTACTCGTTTGAATTCGGAATTGCCGGTAACCTGAAATGCTTCGATGTATGCTTTAGCGAGAAGCGCATTATCGTAGAGCATTTTTTCAAAATGAGGAACAATCCATTTTTCATCAACCGAATATCGATGAAATCCTCCCGCAACATGATCGTACATGCCGCCCTGACTCATTTTGAGCAATGTATGAGTAGCCATGTTGAGAACTTCTTGATCGTGAGTCTTGTGGACAAAGCGTAAAAGAAGCCTTATGGGAAGACTACTTGGAAATTTGGGTGCAGTTCCAACACCACCATTAGTTGGATCATAACGTTTTTTATATGTTGTAATTGCCTTGTCGATAATTTCATACGTTGGCAGCACATCACTGACATCTGGTTTTAAATATGATTGCAGATAACTTACAATTTCATGTGATGTCGAAGTAATCTCTTCTTTTTTTGTCTCGTAGCGTTCCTTGAGTAATTTCAAAATACTCAAAAAGCCAATACGCGCTCCTCTATCACCATCACGTGGAGGCAAATATGTCGCCGCATAAAAAGGTTTTTTATCAGAAGTTAGCCACATGGACATGGGCCATCCACCCTGCCCGGTGATGAGCTGAACGGCAGTCATATAAATTGCATCAATATCTGGTCGCTCTTCTCGATCAACTTTAATAGCAACATAATTTTTATTGAGATACTCGGCTATTTCCGTATCCTCAAAAGATTCTTCTTCCATGACATGACACCAATGACAGGTAGAATATCCGATACTCAAAAAAATGGGACGATTAAGTTTTTTTGCTGTTTCAAATGCTTCTTCTCCCCAGGGATACCAATTCACGGGATTATGGGCATGTTGTAAAAGGTACGGGCTCGTCTCGAGAAATAAGCGATTCGTATATTTCGCGCTACCATCAGCATTGATATGTCGTGTACGCGGCTTATATTCTTTTCCACGTTCTTTTTGCATAGCCTCTATCCTCTTCTGTAAATCGTTTGGGAAATCGCTCTTTTGATTATTACAAATACAGGAACATATGAAAGAAAAGATGAAGAAAATTTTAATTCGCATCTTTTCGTCGATGATTTTTTTTTCTCACACCTTTTCCCGAAGATGATGGCTCCGGTTTTTTTTCTTCATGGGCCTCAAGCGGAATAGTTGTTTCTTGTATGCCTGTTTCTTTTGGGTAATATTTATCACGATGTTTTGAACAGTAGCCTTTATCAAACGCACGTTCATCGCAACCCCATACTTTACATCTTCCCTGTTTTGCCCCATCGTATGTATATTTTTTTACATTCATCGTTTCTTTCAGCGGAACTTTGTTTCCATGTAAATCATACATAAAATTTGGCTTCTCTGCAGGTTTAGACTCAAAGTGTTTTGATTTATCTCGATGTCGATAGGTATCACGCCGATGCTCATCCCTCGGATGGGTTTTCACCTGAGCCATAGTTTTTAATTGTTCTTCCACACGCAAAAGGCGTTGATCAATAGAATCAATTTTTGTCTTTAAATTTGTTTTATCGATTAATTTTGAAATAAATTGGGCAAGATATTCATTGAGATCATTGATTTCAACCATAAAAAATTCCTCCTAATCTTCATCTATAAATTCACCAGTATCAGAAATAAAACCTGACGATATCATCTCTTGAATAAGCTCTTTTGCTTTTCCTTCATCATGCTGTGCAACTTCTATACGAATTTCAGCCATTTCACCAATGTTCATAGGCAAGGAAGACATATGTAAATCGCGAACAGTACAATGAATATTATTTTTTTCTAACAAATCACGTATTAAATCCATCTCCATTTTTTGGTTCGTTACATATACCTCGACATAATTTTCGGTATCTCTATCTTTTTCAACTTTATTGTACGGTACAAGATCTACATTACAATCACTGCATTTTTGAATAGTATTTTCATATTCACTGCTACATTGCGGACAATAACGCATAAGAACCTCC
>JAHFAK010000059.1:0-6863 GCA_023250585.1 Deltaproteobacteria bacterium | reverse complement strand
TTTAGTCTTTACATTCGTTCAATGACTATCTTATAATTTAAAGAGTAGAGAGGTTCATTTAAAAATCTTTTACGCATTTATAGGATAGGCCTTCTGCCCTACAAGTGAGGGTTTCTTGTACTTTTGCCGATGCAAACAGTTAGGGGATGGTTACTTGCTATTCTTGTGCACGCCTACCATAGCGTAGGAAGCCTACGGTAGTAACACTATTCCCACCTACACAAAAGTGGGTTAAAGTACACTATCTTTACGGTAATGGTGGTTGGCCTTTTATTTTTCTACAATAAAAGTTTTTAAATAGAGTTGTGCTTCCTTAAGAAACTCTTTAGCCTCATTCATTGCTATTTTTGCTGTTTCTTCATCAATATACGAAAAGACTTCATAATCTCCACTTTCCCTATCGTCTTTAAGGTTAGCAAGATATTTTCCTATATTCTTTTTGAATTTACCGGTCTTAACAAAGAATAATCCAAAAAGCGTAACTGCGCCTTTATGAGTTTTGGCTTGTTCCCCTTCAGTTAAAAGCAGTGCTTGAGTAGCATGATAAGCAGCATAATAGGCTCGCGAAACAGCATCTTCATAATCTTTGGAATTATACAATTTTTCTGCAACAGCCATCTTCTGCATGGCTTTCTGAATATACCCTTCTATCAATTTTTTAATGGTTGATTCCAATTTTTTTACCTTCTTTTAAAATGTTACTCATAAACGGAGTGGGAATTGATTTTAAACGGTTGAATTCGGCCAGAGGATATATTTTTAATGAAACTAATTTTCCGGTCTCAAGTAAAATATCCATGACTGCATCATATAATTTACTGATCATAGCGTGATCTTTTTTATGTACTACAATTAAAATATCATAATCCGAATCTGGAGAAAAATCATTGCGAGATCGTGAACCAAAAAGATATATCTCATGTATATGGGTGATTTCCGGAGTGATTAAATCGAGAAACCGTTTTATTAATGGATCTTCCATATGATGATTATATGAATATCTATAATTTTTGTCTATTACTTTAGAAATGTACATTCTCTAATATGTAGGTATTTTTAGTGGTTATTCACATAATTAAGTAAATCAGCATCTTTGAGAGTGCTCGTGAATTCAGTCATGGATATGCTCGTTTCTTAATACAATTTGTATCAACTCAATACTTTTTTTAAACGGGTATTCTTATAAAATACCATATATCATAAGAATCTCAATGGGATGAAGATATGGCATAGAAATTGCTTATACTCATTTCTATGCGTTTTTTTCTAAGCTTACTTATAGGTATCGTTTCCTCATATCTCTATGCCCTGCCCGCTCCAATTGATATTACCGATAATCTTTCTTTAGAAAATCCTCAAGAAGCTCATTATTTTTCGAGTATCAATACTTTTATTGTCATCGATGGAAAAAAAATCTTTATAAAAAATAATCTGTATAGTCCTTGGATGCAATTCCGAAGTGATGAGTTACTTAATCAAGATATTGTTGATATACGTTTTAATACCCGTTCTCAAACAATCATTTTTTATACAAACGTACAACAATTTATTTTTGATCGAGACTTTAATTTGATTGAGGAGAAACAAGAGCCATTTAATCCTTCGACAAGAGAAAAAGAGCATGAAGCATACACATTGAGTATTAAGGATAATAAAATTATTTTTTCAAGCAACTATATCCCGAATCAGCGATTTAAAGACAAAAAGTTTGAAAAACCAATCATGATGATTGATGAGTTATTAAAGTCATTACGTTACTACCCTTATATTCCCGAGGTAAATATAGCGGCAGCTTACCAATATAGCAGTACCAAAAAAATAGATGGAGTAAAAAACGATACGTTTTATAGCGGAAGTATTTATGCTTTGTGGAATTTAGATGGAGAAGAAATCAACCATAAACGAGAGTTACTGAGTCTCAAAAATAAATATCATGAATTATTATCAGCTTATTATAAGTAGTTTATTAATCTTTATTTTCCAAAGCGTGACTTTTGGAAATGAAGCATCTTTTGAAGAAATAAAAAATCGAGGAACAATGTTTGTTAATTCACTCATACAAAAAGATTTTGAGTTATTAAAAAAATCCCGCCGTAGTTTTCTTTTACCTGAAATTAAACTTGATGCTGACAAGAATCGTCAGGATACTGTGAGCATTGGAACTAACGGAAGTGGGATTAACACCGATCTTGATAACAACAATAGAGTTTCTTTTGGAGGCTCGATTTCATGGGATTTTAAAGGCCTTCTCTATAATGATGCCGAACCAAAAATTTTGAAAGATATTTTTAATCTCTATGAATTTAAATTACAAAAACTCAATCAAATTACCTCTCTTCATTTTCAAATACAAGCATTACAAAGTAATGAAGAAAAAAATGATGCAGAAAAAATAAGATTATTAGAGCTCGAAGAAAGGTTGAGGATTTTATATGAAAATTAAAATCAACTTTTTTATGACACTACTTTTACTATTCATTAATTGTGGAGAACATGACATAACCGACGTTTTTCAAGAAACGATGAATAAACAAACTCGGGTAGTGAATACTGAACCAATGGATACAAGCGAGAAAAATTTTTCTACTATTTATGCACATACTACGGATGCAATTCAGGTTACGTTCACAAACGATCTGTATACCCCATCAATTACTTCATATTCATTTGCTCTGTGTAGTATAGAAAATTCAGAGGTAGCTATGAGTGAACTTGAAAATCTGTATTATTTAAGAACAGAAATAGAAAATAGCATTTATTTAAAAGAATTACATTCAAAAATTAAAGATATACTTGAAGAAATTAATGCTGGCGATACAAAAACGTGGTGTTCGCCGCCTATTAAAGGAAGCATTGAGATTCAAAAGAATATCCTGACTTTTAGCCCTACAAAAGAGCTTGAGCATTCGAAAACGTATCTCATTTTGATAAGCGATATTATTGATAATAATTTAATTGGAGTAATGCCGTATTTTGGATCATTTAAAACTGCTCCTTCGGGAAATACTCCTGAAGTTGAAACAATTCAAGATCTTCAAGATCCATCAGAAGAAATTCAAGAAGCCGATACAGAAAGCATAATCAATGAAAATGATCTTATTATTAATGAAATACTTGCTGATCCACCTGATGGGAATGATGGAGATGCGAATCAAGATGGCATAAGAAGTAGCAGCGAAGATGAATTTATTGAAATTTATAATACGCAAAATCATGCAATAGATCTTTCTCGTATTAAAATAGCCGTTGGTAAAGAAACAACGATTAAGCATGAATGGGAAACCGGCCAGATAATACCTGCAAAAAGTTTTATAGTTCTTTTTAGTGGTGGTACACCTATAGAAAAATTAAACAATACGAAGACCTTCGTCAGCAATAAATCTTTGTCTCTTTCAAATAGCGGGTCGAGCATTTTTATTCTATCCAACGAAACCGTTATTAATAAAGTAACGTACGGCAGTGAGGCAGGAAAAAATCAATCACTGACAAGAGCTTCTTTCTCGTCCCCTTCTTTGGTACTTCATAGTGAAGTGTATCCAAATATTTTATTCTCGCCAGGTTATGTTCCTCAATGAATTAGGATGGAGCCCCACGGCTAAAGCCATGGTACTCTGCGAAGGCGGATAGAATACTTTAGTGAGAAGATAGACTCTTTAATAAATATGTGGTATTTTTCTATTAAAATGAAAAGAACGTGGAACGAAATTAAATTATATTATCCAAATGAGCACGTCGTTATAATCGATCCATTATGTTCACCTGATGATCCTACCCATCTAGAATCTGGTGAGGTACTGGACCATGATGCTCAACTTGATGTTTTACTTAGTCGATGTGATCTTTTTGAATATGACGCTTATATAATTAGATATACGGGTAATCTCGGAGAAGCTATTGGCGCACGAGGAATGATGAGAGTCGTTGAACATGGTTAACATTCCTTTCTCTCCCCAAAAATATGACTATATTATCATCCCTGGAATTATCTACAGAACCACTAAACAAGTCATTCTAGATTTTTTAGTAGACACTGGTGCAAGTACGACTATGGTTGATCCGCGCATTATGGAAAATCTTGGTTACACTCCTCATTGTAGTGAGTTCTTAGGCCATGCACTTGTAAGTAGCCCAGCAGGGACAGAAGCAGGATACCGTATAAGAACTCAGAAACTCTTAGTTTATTCCTCAGAGTGTGCTGTAACAAATATTGACATAGTCTGTATTCGACCTGAGCGGAATGTTGAAGCTTTATTAGGACTTAATTTTCTCAAGCATTTTAAATATTCAGTTGACCATAAAAAATGTGTACTTACTTTGGAGAAAAATTAATTAACAAATAATCAATCTTGCTAAAAAAATATAGACGAAAACGATACTTTTTTTATAGAATATTCTACTATGGTAGAAACCCCAATAAAAAAGAAGTACTTAGTGAGTGCTTTTATTTTTGCTCTCATTGGATTTGGTATTTCCTGGTACATGCTCAGTCATACTATTGAGATACAGTATGGCATTCGTGAAACCCCAAGTTTTTGTTCGATTTCAAGCTTTATTGATTGTGATGCCGCAAGTGCAAGCAGTTATTCACATACGTTTGGAATACCAAATGCAGCTTTTGGAATGGCACTGTACGGACTGCTTATCTTTTTGATACTCACGGGAATTCTCTATAATACTCTATATCTTTGGCTCCAAACAACGTTTGCTTTTATTCTTGTATCACTTGCATTGCTCTCTTCAGTATATTTAGCATTCATTAGTGTATTTGTTATTAAAACCCTCTGTATTTTATGTGTGGCTGATTACTGCGTAAATCTTGTTCTTTTTATTTTGCTCAAGAAATCCCTGAATACCGGTATAATAAGTAGTATTAAAGAAAGTTATCGGATAACTCGTGAATTGTTACAATCACGAGAAAACGGCAATCTCGCTTATTTATTTCATACAAAACTTACGGGCTTGCTTATTATCATTGCGTGTCTTGCCGCTCCTTCAATAAAAAAGGCACATCTTTTAGATGAAAATATGGCGCTCATGTATCAAAAATATATTGAATATTACGAAAATCAAAATCCTGTTTCCATAGACATACAGAACAGCCCTGTGTGGGGTAACAAACAGGCCAAAGTTACGTTAGTTGAATTTGCAGATTATGAATGTCCCGCATGTCGAGCTTCTTTTATTCCCATAAAAATGGTTCTTCCTCAATACAGAGATACAATTCAATTTATCTTTAAACACTTTCCTTTATCTTATCACGAAAAAGCTTATCCTGCTTCACATGCATCACTCTGCGCCCAAGAGCAAGGAAAGTTTTGGGAATATCATGCAAAGCTTTTTCAGGGAGAGTTATCGCTTCATGAGTTTGAAAACTATGCACATCAATTGAATTTAAATATGGATAATTTCAAAACATGTATGGCAAGTAATAAATTTAAGAGCACGATTGAAAAAGATATTGCACAAGGTAGCACAATAGGCGTTCAAGGAACTCCCACTCTCTATCTTAATGGGAAACAAATTAAGGGAAAAATAACCGTACAATTTCTCAATCAACTTCTGGCTAAAATTATTAATGAAACACCTAAATAAGAAAGATATATATGGAACGAAATACAAAAATTAAAATGACACTTTCACTCACGATCATTATTTTTTCGGCATTATTGGACCAAATAAGTAAATATTTAGTGGTCACACATATAAAAAATAATGAAATATTTATCGCGCTCGAGAATATTTTACACTTTGTATATTTAGAAAATACGGGTATTACATTTGGGCTCTTTAATAATCTGCCTACGCTTTTACGATTACCAATACTTATTTTGATTCCCTTGGGAGTTATGGCTTTTCTTCTCTATATGCTTTGGAAAATAGATGCAACCGAACGCATCATGACTATAGCCTATTCACTCATTATTGGCGGAGCAATAGGTAATATCTTTGATCGTATTTTTTATGGGTACGTAGTCGATTTTATTCAGGTCAATATCTATCTCATGTGGTGGCCGGCTTTTAATATTGCGGACAGCGTAATTGTGATCGGAATGGCTTTATTATGTATTGAAGTTCTACGCGGCAAACAGATCTTTGAAACTAAGAACTCATGATTTTCTATAAATGCCAAGCAAACCAGAATGACTTCATTTTTATTGAAAAGAAATTCAATGTATCATTTTCTTCTTTAGCAAAAAAATTTTGCCATCGACGATCATCAATTGGAGCTGATGGATTAGTAACCTACAGCATAAAAAAACCCTATTATTTTCGTTTTTATAATCCTAATGGTCAAGAATCAGCTATGTGCGGTAATGCACTCATAAGTTACCCCGCTCTCCTCAATTATTTAGGAATTAAGCTTTCAAAAAAAATTGGAATTAAGACGGCAACAGGACTTCGTGAGCTTACGATTCTTGAAAAAAAGAAATGTATGATCCAGTCCATACTTGATATGGAACAACCATCATTTAAACCTCAAGAAATATCCAAATATATGATACAAAATTCAATGAAAGATTATCCCCTTACTATTCTTGATAGGACGTTTATGTGTAATTTTGTCTCCCTTGGCAACCCCCATTGTGTTATCTTTGTTGATGAAACAGTAGATATAGAAACATATGGTCCTCTTATTGAAAATCACCCTCTTTTTTCAGAAAAAATTAATGTCGAATTTGTTCAGATAAAATCTCGAAATGAACTGAGTGTTGATTTTTGGGAACGTGGTGCGGGTCATACCTATTCATGTGGTTCTGGGTCGTGTGCAGCATTCGTGGTAGCATTACAAAAGAAGCTCTGTAATTCATCTGTTCATATCAATAAAAAAACAACCTCTATCCAAACGCTTTCAAAAAATAATC
>JAHFAK010000058.1:6650-13866 GCA_023250585.1 Deltaproteobacteria bacterium | reverse complement strand
CGATCAGCCAACGATTAGTCCCGCGATTTTTTTATGGAACTGCGTGGAAAGAAGATAAAACGCTAGATCTTACACAACATGCACTCGAAACCGGATTTAGAGCGATTGATACAGCGAATCAGCGTAAACATTATTTTGAGGAGGCCGTTGGTAAAACAATTACACATGCTTGTGCAAGAGGATTAAAAAGAGAAGAACTCTTTATTCAAACAAAATTTACCTATGCGAATGGACAGGATCATAGAAAACCATATGATGAACAGGCAGATTTTTCCACTCAAGTACAGCAATCGTTTCAAAGTTCTCTCGAGCACCTTAAAATAGATTATTGTGATTCATATGTTTTGCATGGACCTTATGATTATTACAACGGGATTACTGATGAAGATCTTGAAACATGGACCTCTATGGAAAATCTTTACGAGAAAGGTCAAATCAAATTTCTAGGAATTTCCAATGTAAGCATCTTTCATCTTCAAGAATTAATGAAGAGGGTAAAAATTAAACCAACCTTTGTTCAGAATAGATGCTTTGCGCGCAATAAATGGGATTTTGACGTACGAAATTTTTGTAATCAAAACAAAATATACTATCAGGGTTTTTCACTCTTAACCGCAAATATACGCGAAATTTCAAGTGAGCCAATAAAAAAAATTGTACTGAAATATCGAAAAACGATCCCTCAAATTATTTTTAATTTTTCAATGACAATCGGAATGATTCCATTAACAGGAACAACAAACTCAATTCATATGCAAGAAGATCTCGAAAGCTTTAACTTCATGCTAGACAAAGAAGATATAGAAGTAATTGAAAATATTGGGTCGTAAAGTAATTTTGATATGCATATACCCGATCGGGCGGGAGTTCTGTCACACCTTATTCTCACCAAAAAATTCTTATTACCTTTCAATCCCCTTCTCGGGAACTGCAAAAATCAGGATATTTTTATAAAATACTTACTATAAATGATTTTCTATAAATATAATTCGCCTATGCACCGATGCCCCAATTCTCGGCATATCCATTATTCCCTAGTTCATAACTATTTGATTTGAAATCCATTTTTAAATATATTTTTGGCATTAATTTTGCATATTTATTACCGTATAATGAAACTACACTTATTTCTCATAAGCTTTATCCTTCTATTTACGCATACATCCGGCTTAGAAGCGAATAATTTGTGCAAAGAGATATTTAACGGCAAGTTGTTTTCGCCCGATTCTTTAGATTTTACCGTACGAACAGATCGTACCGTTTCAAAACAAGAATTAATCAATGGCACTGCTGATTTGATTCTAACGATTGATGAAGTCCTCAAAAAAGTTCCCTATCTTCTCGATCGAGAACTCCAAAAAGAAGTATACGACGTAGGTTATAATTTAATTGAAGTCCTTCGTCGTCTTCTCGAAAATATCCTTGAAAACGAAAATTCAACAAAAGTTCGTAGGTGGTCGCTTATTGATTTTGATGAAAATATTATTGTACTTCTTGCGCGATTCAAAAATATTTCTGAGGAATTTTATATCACTCTCTTAAAACCAGAAACGATAAGTCGTACGACCAATAATGTTTTTTTATATGCACTCGAAAATGATATTAACAATCCTTCGAGTATTAAAGAAATTCAGATAAAACAACGAACAAAGATTGAATTACTCACCAAAATAACCGGATTTAAGATCCCGTATCATACCGAAGCTCGTTTTGTACAAATAGAACGCACTACTTCTCCTCAAATGCTTCGAGGAAATAGCGAGCTTATTTTTATTCTTGAAGAAATATACGAAAAAGGTTCGGAAGAAGACAGGCAAGCAGCGAGAAATCTTATTACGTATCTTGATGAAAATAAACAGGAACTTACGAATCCTGATTTTGAATTATATTCATTGAGTGAACAAATATTCCACGACAGTGTATATTTACAAAAGCGTTATCCCGATAGCTTTGCGGTTGCACTTCGCGGAATGCATGAAACACTCCATGGATCACGCTGGAGTAATAATCTATCGTATAATTGTTTTAACGTTGGGCTCAATAATGCACATAACGACGAAGCAATTGGTATTATGGATCCAGTAAATATTTCACGAAAAAAGGCATTGCTTGGAGAAAATGGTGGAACAACTACAGTTGATATGCAAATAGCTCATGGCTTGATTTCTTTGGAAGCCCCACCTAAGGGCATTTCAACACTCCAAGATTTATGGCATAACAAAATCAGAAGACGTGGGGTTAGTGCTCAAAATCAGGTTAATGCGCTTATTCGTGAACGCAAAAAAGTACGCTACGAGCAAGTATTAGATAATGCTCTTAAAAAAATGCCTATTACAATGTTTGTAAGATCAGGAGTCTATTATGAAGTTCCTGGTGATATACTTCCAGAAAAAGAAACTAAGACTTTAAAACTGATCTACAAAGATCTGGAAAATTTTTCTCTATTTGACTTGAAGTTTCATATTAGAAGAAGTGTTGGTGAAAAAATAGTACCATTTTTAATGATTACTAATCAGGTCATAGCACAACCGTTACTTCCGTTGTTATCAATAATACAACGAGTTATTGGTACAGATGATGTGAATATTATAAGAGGGTTTTACAATAGTGGCTATTGTTTCTCTGCTCATCATTTTATCACTATTGAAAATGGCCATGTTGTAGGTCTTCGCTATGTTCCTCTTGATCCTGTTTTAAAAGAAAGCCAAGTCAATTCTATTATTGAAAATTTTTCTCATCTTAAAGAATTGAGCTTACTCGTAGATTCAACAAATCTCGACATTGATCTCATCACTAAACTTCAACTCCATCTGAATCTTGAAGAGTTAAAGCTCTCGAGAATCTGGCTTGGTAACGAGGGAATTCCTGGGCGATTATTTGAAAAAACACCCTATTTCGTTGAGAAACCAGTAAATCGTGCAAGACTTGAACGGGATCTTTTTAAAAGCACTGTTTCTCTGGTTAAACTGGATAAAAATTCACCCCCACCGATCGTAGTTTCAAACTATGAAATTGCTTTGAAAGGTGGATTCATCGGTTCTAATGAAAAAGATATTCCTCGTAGAGGTGACATCTATGCTTATAACAAGCCTAAGGCTGATCGTTCAGAAGAAAGGCTCTCTTTTGATTTTTACTCCTTACTTTCGAATAAGAAAAGTGTATTTTTTGATCCACCTTCGGATGAAATTTTTAGTCTTCATGTAGATCCCATTGGTCCCTATGTAAAGACTGATAGGAATGGAGTTTATTACGTAAAAGGAACGAATTTTCTCCTTAATTCGGCTCTGGGTATGATTTATTATATTCAATTTGTGAATGGTGAGTCTCACGAAAAATATTATGGGAAAAGCAGATTCTATTCTGACTATGATGATTATTTACTTTTATCAAAAGAAGGCGATGTGATTAGAAGAAACTCTAAAAAAGATTCTCATCCTAAACAAGAATTCAAATCCTTAGGAATCGAAGAATTTTGGACTGGTCATAATAATCATTTTGTCATTGTCGAACGAGATGATTCAGATCCTGACTTTAAGGGAGAACAATTCATCTATCGTATCTATGTAGATGACAAACTCGTCGGCACATATTCAAACATTGAGCAGTATCGTTACGCTGAAATCTACGAAAAAGATGGCACAAAACTTTTTAGTCTCGACAATCACTTATATCAACATCCAAATACAAAATACAATGAAACCGACGTCCTTCGCATTGAAATTGATATGGATCGGGTGCTGGGTGATTAAAGACCTCTTAGAGATAATGCGCAATGCCTAAGAACGAATTTTAATTATTTCTGCCTATCTAGGTATTTTATATTGATTATAGGAAATAATTAATGCTATATTTTTTCCTATAATCAATTTTTAAACATAGAATAGGAAAAAAACATGGAAACATTTGTTGGTCGAGAAAAGGAATTTAAGACTCTTCGGGAACGATTAAACGATAATACCTCAACAATTACGGTTATTTATGGAAGAAGGCGCGTAGGAAAAAGCGAGCTCCTGCGTCAAGCTTATAACGATGTGCCAACACTGTATTTTGAAGGTTTAGAAAATCAGAGTAAATCAAAACAACTCGTTAACTTTATATCTCAACTAACCTATCAGGTAAAAGCAATTGAAACGCCATGTGAACCAATGAGTTCTTGGCATGAAGCATTTAAGCTACTGATTCCTATTATACGCAATAAAAACTATGTTATCATTTTTGATGAATTTCAATGGATGGCAAATTATAGGCAAGAGATTATTTCTGATTTAAAAATGGTATGGGATCAGTATCTATCACGAGCAGGGAAAATCTCTCTCATTCTTTGTGGATCCATTGCTTCGTTTATGATTAAAAATGTCATTAGAGGAAAAGCTCTTTATGGAAGAACCGATCAGGTAATCCACGTAAAACCATTTACCTTGAATGAGGCACAGAAAATGCTCCCGCGCTTTCTTCATGATGAGCTATTAGAATCATATATGCTTGTCGGTGGAATTCCCAAATATCTTGAGCTCGTGAGTAAGTATTCTTCGCTCTATCAAGCGTTACAAGAATTAGCATTCTCTGAAAATGGCTACTTTATAGAAGAATATAAACGAATATTTCTGTCGCACTTTGGGAAAAATGAGGAATACCAAAAAATTATCGAAATACTAGCCGAGTACCCATACGGATTGACAAGAAAAGAGATAGCCGAACACACGAATATTCCTTTGGGTGGCGGATTATCGACATTTCTGTTTAATCTGGAATCATCGGGGTTCATACGTTCGTACAAACCTCTTGATAAAGATGAAGACACAAAACTCAAAAAATATTGTTTACAAGATTCCTATCTTCGATTTTATTTTGCTTTTATAAAACCAAACAAAAATAAAATTGAAAGCGGTCAAAGTGATATATTCTATCGCATAACTCAATCAAATGCATTTTATTCATACCTTGGTCGTTCTTTTGAATATCTCTGTATCGATCATGCAAAAAAGATAAGTATGCTCCTAGGATTTTCTGGTATAGACTATTCTGTTGGCCCTTACTTTGAATCTCGTTCATCGCGTAATCAAGGAATACAAATTGATCTTGTTTTTAATCGAGCCGACAAAGTACTCTCACTGTGCGAAATAAAATACACAAAAACTTCTATTGGTACACAGGTAATTGATGAAACAAAACAAAAAGAAGTTTTACTCGAAAAAAAGTACGCGCGATCAATTCAAAAAGTCTTAATAACAAAATCTCCTCCTACGAAAGATTTACTCAATACACATTATTTTTATAAAATTATTCTGGCAAGCGAATTAGTATGATTACAAAAAAATCAAAACAACACGTCTGCCTTAATGCGCTTTATTTCATCGCGGAGTTTGGTAGCGAGTTCGAAATTGAGCGTTTTCGCTGCTTTTTTCATATCTTTCTCAAGTTTGGCAAGATACTTGTCACGAATGGTTTCAGATTCAAATGATTTTTTATTCTTAGCTTCAACATGAACGGTAAGATAGTCACGTTCATAAATGGAATCTAAAATGGTGCTTAAGGATTTTTTTACTGATTCTGGCGTAATATTATTTTTTATATTGTATTCTTGTTGTATTTTCTGCCGCCGTTCCATCTCAGCAATTGCAGATTGTATTGAATGAGTCATTGTATCAGCATACATGATTACTCGTCCTTCAACATGTCTAGCAGCACGTCCACTTGTTTGAATAAGAGATGTTTTGGAACGCAAAAATCCTTCTTTATCAGCATCTAAAATTGCAACAAGCGAGACTTCAGGAATATCAAGCCCTTCACGCAATAAATTCACACCGACTAACACATCAAAAACTCCCAACCGCAAATCTTTTATTATTTTTGTCCGCTCAATAATATCGATATCTGAATGAAGGTATTTTACTTTCAGGCCCATTTCTTCTAAATACTCAGCAAGTTTCTCCGATTGTTTTTTTGTAAGAGCAGTCACAAGCGCACGCTGCTTTTTCTCCACAAGATTTTTTAATTCAAAATAGAGATCATCAATTTGACCTTGTAGGCTGCGAACCTCTACTTTAGGATCAATAAGACCTGTGGGACGAATGATTTGTTCCGCAATACTACTCTGTGATTTTTCTATTTCGTAATTTCCAGGCGTTGCCGAGACAAAAATAGTTTGATTTTGTAATTGCAAAAATTCTTGAAAACTTAACGGACGATTATCCATAGCAGATGGAAGCCGAAATCCATATTTAACCAGCGTATCCTTTCGTGAACGGTCTCCTTCATACATGCCTCTAACCTGAGGAACAGTCACATGCGATTCATCAATGAACATAATATAGTCTTTTGGAAAATAATCGAGTAAGCATGGCGGGGGCTCGCCCGCTCTCCGACCTGTTAAATATCGCGAATAATTTTCAATACCTTTACAGAACCCAATTTCTTCTATCATCTCCAAATCAAATAATGTCCTTTGTTCAATACGCTCAGCTTCTAACGGTAAATTCCTTGTCTTAAAATAGGAAATTCTTTCTTGTAATTCTTGCCTGATCAGATTTATTGCCCGACGGAGCTCTTCTTTTGGTGTTGAATAGTGGCTTGCAGGAAAAATGGTAACTTCATCTTTACTGGCAACAACATCACCTGTTAACGTATCAATTTCAGAAATTTTTTTAATGGTATCAAATTCAAATTCGATTCTATATGCGTTTTTTTCTTCATAAGGCGCCCACACATCCAAAACATTTCCACGTAATCGAAACGTCCCTTGGGTAAAATCAATATCATTTCTCACATACTGTATATCGACAAAATGTCGTAACAATTCTTTTTGATCTACTTCATTATTGACAATAATTTTTATCGCTAATTTTTCATAATAGTCTGGTGAACCCAAACCATAAATACAAGAGACACTCGCGATAACAACCGTATCATTTCGTTCATACAATGATCGGGTCGCGCTATGACGAAGGCGTTCGATGTCTTCATTTATGGCTGAATCTTTTTCAATATAGGTATCGGTATGAGGAATATAGGCCTCTGGCTGATAATAATCATAGTAGCTCACAAAATACTCAACACGATTTTCGGGAAAAAGATCCTTAAGTTCTCCATAAATCTGTGCAGCAAGTGTCTTATTATGAGCAATAATGAGCGCTGGTCTTCCCAATTTCTCGATGACACAAGCCATGGTAAAAGTTTTTCCCGAACCGGTAACACCTAAAAGAACTTGATCTTTCAC
>JAHFAK010000058.1:0-6550 GCA_023250585.1 Deltaproteobacteria bacterium | reverse complement strand
CTCCTAACATCAGCACAATCTTAACAATTCTTTTGTAGCAACACAACCGCCTGAGCAATGATACATTCCCCATGTCCTGAAGCATCCATACCTTCGTTCGTTTTGGCTTTAATGCTGATGCTGTTACTGTCTATTGCTAAAATTTTTGAAAGATTATTTTTTATTTCTTCTTTATACTTCCCCAGCTTTGGAGCTTCCAAAATAATATTCGTATCAATATTAGAAATTTTCCACCCACGCGTGCTAATATTTTCAAAAACATCTTTTAAAAGAATACTGCTCTCTATATTTTTGTATTTCGCTTCAGTATCAGGAAAGTGGGTTCCTATATCACCAAGCGCAAGAGCGCCAAGCAGAGCATCTACGATTGCATGAATAAGAGCATCTCCGTCGGAATGACCGAGGCAACCTTTATCATAAGGAATTTTTATTCCGCCAAGAAGCAAATCACGTCCGGAAGATAATCGATGAATATCATAGCCTATGCCTATTCTAAACACATTGACTCCGTAAATACTCAATTAATTTTATATCCGATTGAGTGGTGATTTTAATATTCATCTCGTCTCCAGGAATTACATATACCTTATGACCAAAACTTTCAACAAGGGATGCATCATCGGTAAAAAGCTTTTTCGATTCTTGCGCATTCTTATAGCAGTTCATGAGCAACGAATATGAAAATCCTTGTGGAGTCTGAGTTAAAATATACCGCCTGCGATCAACTGTTTTAATCACTATTGTGTCTGTAACTTCTTTTAACGTATCTTTCAGCGGAATGCCCGGAACACATGTTCCATATTTTTTCGTTGCATCAATACATTCTTGTATTAATTTTTTGGTAACCATTGGACGGACGCCATCGTGGACAAGAACAAATGATGCATTTTGAATGGCGGATAACCCATTAAAAACTGAATCTTGTCGTTCTTTCCCTCCGGCAATAATACGGATTCTTTTTTCATTGTTCAAAAGTTTTTGAATGGATTCTCTCACGCAAGAAATATCTTCTTCAGGAACGACTAAAATAATTTCATGTAATTCCACAATGCTCAGAAACGGCAAAAGTGTATAATAAAAAAGTGGGTGCTGGTCAATGTGGACATATTGTTTTTTAGTTGTATTTCCAAATCGTTTTCCACTACCTGCACAGGGAATAATCACAGCACCATTCATAGAGTTAAACTACGCTTAGTTTTTTTTTTAAAGAACTTTTTGCTGGCTTACTTTGTTTGGATTTTGCGGATGCAGATTTAGCCTGAAGAGCACGGCCATTTCCTTTTTTGCTTTCTTCCTCATCTTCTGGCTCTTCTACAATTTCTTCATCATGATGATCAAGCTCAGCAAGTTGATCAAGTTGTTTTACCGGCTTTTTAAAGAATTTTGCGACTTCTTTTTTTACTTTGTCTTCTGAAATTTTTTTAGCAAGCGAAATTTCCTTAATTAACAAACTCTCTGCAGTATCGAGCATTCTTTTTTCACCGAAGGAAAGGATTTTATCGCTTTTAAGATTATATAAGTCTCGAAGAACTTCTGCTATTTCAAATGGACTGCCCGTTCTAATTTTTCGTAAGTACTCTCGATAACGCCTGTTCCATGTTTGGACATCAATGGAAGAAGTTTTCTTTCCAAGAATAGTATAAATCTTTCTTACTTCATCCTTCTTGATAATTTCTCGCAATCCTACTGAATTAATATTGTTTATAGGAATGAGAACCGTTAAATCGCTATCGAGAATTTTTAATATATAAAATGAAATGCGATTGCCTGCAATTTCTTTAACTTCAACACCGACAATTTCACCGACACCATGTGCAGGGTAAACCGCCTTATCTCCAACTTTAAATTCCATGTAGAGCCTCCCGTTAGGTCCGCGCTAATAAAGTATACTAGAACGTTGAGGTTAATCTATATGCTCCTAAAAGTCAAGATGAGAGAAGTAAGAGAACGAGGCGCAAGAAATTTCGTACATTATTTCACATAACTATTCATAATTATTAGAAATTATTCATATCGACCATTTTACCTGGAGAAAATAATGCACCAGGATTTGCGCTGCTATGCTTGACAAACTCACCAGTCAGATCAGGAAATCTGGTTAATGATTGATTATCTCCTGCTTCTGCTCCGTACACATGTTTATCAATGAGTGCTCCTTGAGTATCTAATAAGGAAATTGTTTCTCCTCCATTACCTAAGCTCAATGTTCCGGTAGAAGCAACCTGAGTAAAAACGTCGTCAATATGAGGCGTTCCTCCTCCAAATATAACAAGAGCTTGATGTGATTCAAGAATCGTATTCTCTGGAAAAACATGTCGAACACTATCGGTATCAGAAATTTTAAATCCTGAAAGATTCACAGCGTTTTCTCCGCTATTAACAATTTCAATAAATTCATCTTGAGTTGAACTTCTTACCCCATCGTTATTTGCATCGCCTTTTATATCATCCGCTGGATCTGCTAAAATTTCATTAATAACTACCGGTAATTTATTTGGGTCTGTTTTAACGTTCATAATTAAACTATAATTAGTTTGGCTTGTTCCATCAGCAAGAGTGAGCGTAATATCTACATCCCCTGCTTGGTTTGGCGCAGTCCACACAGGGTTAGCAACTGTAGCATTATCAAATGTTCCTTTATCTGCTTCCCACAAAATTGTTACAGGATCTTCATCTGCATCAAGAAAGCTCAGATTAAAAGAAACGGTTTCGGAAACAAAAACAGGATTGGGATTTGCCGTCAAACTCAAAATTTCAGGTGGAGTATTTGTTATAATTGTGAGCGAAACATTTCCGCCTTCTGTTGCTTCATTAATCGGCGATAATACAATTTCGACTAGAGTAATTTGGCCTGCTATAATCGCAATATCTTCCGCATCGCCGCTAGACAGCAAAGCGCCTTGATCATCAAATGCATCTACTGCAATTTTTCGGTTTTCTCCGGCTGGAATATTGTAGAGCATTACATTATTCTCAAAATCAGAAAACTCATACACGAGATCCTTAAAATCATCTCCACTGACGGTAATAACTGTTTTTGTTACTTCATGTGCCAGCTTTTTAAAATTAAGATTTATACTTCCAACTCCTTGTGCATCTACCGAAACTTTTTCCTCATCTTTTCCTCCACAGCCAATGATAAGAACAATCAGAAAACAAAAGAACATCTGCTTCATACGAAACCTCCTATAAAAATAAAATTAAGAATTCACAGGTTCATAAAAGCAAGATTCGTGCCAACTCATAACTCACTGATTATACAAGATTTTAAAAATAATCGACTATATGCATTTCCAGAAAGGCAACAAAATGGAAGGATTTCATCACAATAACTGTAATGCCTCAGTTATTTAGGGAGTAGGCATGTTCAAAAAAGTATTCCTATCGAGCGCGCTTACCCCGTTCTTAATAGTATTATGGAAGCGACGTCGATAGAAATACTTTTTTGGAACATGCCTACTCCCCCTGACTCACCCCATTAACTGAGCCAATATCAATAATTTTCTTTGACAAATTATTGAATGGTCACTATATCATGATATTGAAAATCATTTTCAATTAAGATTATGCAAGAAGAGCTTATCATACTCGAACGTTATTTACGTGAAGAAAATTTAAAACTCACCAGCCAGCGTGAATTGATTCTAAAAGTTTTTCTGAACACAGAAGAACATGTCAGCGCGGAAGAACTCTATGAGCTTGTGAAAAAAGAAGACCCTTCCGTTGGGCTTGCAACCATCTTTCGTACTTTGAAACTCTTGTATGAAGCAGGCCTCGCACGTGAAGTAGACTTTGGTGATAAAGTACTCAGATATGAACATGAATACGGCCGCGATCATCATGATCATCTCATTTGCACCAGTTGCGGAATGTATATTGAAGCAATGGACCCTGAAATTGAACGCCTTCAAGATGAGCTGTGTAAACAATTTGGATTTTTACCAACTGATCACCGATTAGAAATATTTGGCCTTTGCAAAAAATGCCGCCCATCCGAAACGAAAATTCTAAAAAGAGAAACAAATATGAATTTAGCGCTATTAAAGCCCGGCCAACATGGAATTATAAAAAAGATTGGCTCAGTCGGACCTTTAAAACGACGGCTCATGGATATGGGAATACTCGTGGGAGAAAAAGTAACCGTAATCAAGATTGCTCCTTTAGGGGATCCCCTTGAAATTAAGGTGAAAAAATACAACCTTTCACTTCGTAAAAGTGAAGCTCGAGAAATTGCAGTTGAGGTTCTTTAGATGAATGAAAATGCATTAAAAGTAGCGGTTGCAGGAAATCCTAATTCCGGAAAATCAACCCTGATTAATTCCATTGCTGGAACCCGTATGCAGGTCGGTAATTGGGCAGGTGTTACGGTTGAGAAGAAAGTCGTTCATCTTACGCATAAGGGAAGAAAGATCGAACTTGTCGACCTTCCCGGCACCTATAGTTTAAGTCCCTACAGCGAAGAAGAGATCATTGCACGGAATTTTCTTATTCATGAAAAACCCGATGTCATTATTGATGTTGTTGATGCAACAAATTTAGAACGCAATCTCTACCTCACCATTCAACTTATGGAGTTGGGCGTGCCGATTATCATGGCTCTCAATATTCATGATGAAGCACTCAAAAAAGGCTATATTATTGATACCCCCGCAATGACTGAAATGTTGGGAATCCAGGTTATTCCCACGGTTTCCACAAAAAACACTGGGCTTGCTGAATTATTTGATGCAGTCATCTCAGTTACACGAGAATCCTCGGCATTTCTCCCAAAAACACTTACCTATTCGGTTGATATCGAAAATGCTGTACAGAATATTGCGGAATTACTTAAACAAGATTATGCACATGTTGTTCAAAAATATAATCTTCGCTGGCTTGTCTATAAGTTGATGGAAAATGATCGCCATGTTCTCGCAGAGAGTAAACTGCCATCGAGTAGAGAAATTGTCGATCCATTTATTACGCATTTAAAAAAAGCGCATGATGAAGATATTGAATCAATGTTGACCGAAGCCCGTTACGCTCAAGCATCAGGTATAACGCGTGAAGTACTCAAAGAACCTGAAATGGAACGACAGGAAATTACAGCAACCATCGATAAAATTGTACTGAACAAATATCTCGGAATTCCTATTTTTTTATTTGCCATGTGGATTGTCTTCAAGCTTACGTTTGATCTTTCCACTCCATTTGTAGACTGGATCGATGGTGTTACCACCGGACCATTTAAACGATGGGCTGAAACGCTTTTCACCGCCATTGCAGCTCCAGATTGGACAATCTCGTTAATTACCGATGGCATTATTGCAGGAGTCGGATTTGTTCTTGTCTTTGTCCCAGTTATTTTTGCCATGATGTTTTTTATTACTTTTTTAGAAGCAAGCGGGTATATGGCTCGAGCAGCGTTTATTATGGATCGAGCAATGCACGCGCTAGGGTTACATGGAAAATCATTCATTCCTATGCTCTTAGGTTTTGGATGTAATGTTCCTGGAGTTTATGCAACACGAACACTCGAAAGCACGCGAGATCGCATTCTTACCTCTCTCCTCTTGCCATTGATGTCCTGTGGTGCACGCCTTCCAGTGTATGTCCTTTTTGTCGGAGTATTTTTTGTCAGAAGCTCGGGCACGGTGTTGTGGTCACTGTACGTACTCGGCATCGCGCTTGCAGTTCTTATGGGAATTATATTTAAGCATCTTCTCTTCAAGGGCAAAGCACCTCTTTTTATTATGGAACTTCCTCCCTATCGTTTACCTTCATGGAAAAGTTTATGTATTCATACCTGGGAAAAAGGGAAACACTTTTTAGTCAAAGCAGGTACCTATATTTTTGCTGTTTCTATCATCGTTTGGTTTATGCTCAATCTTCCCTGGGGTGTTCAAAATAAAAAAGATTCCCTGCTTGGCATGACTGGACAGGTGATTGCTCCGGTACTCAAACCGCTTGGCTTTGGAACCTGGGAAGCAGCATCCTCTCTGATTACCGGCATTGTAGCAAAAGAAATTATTGTTGGTTCAATGGGTGAAATTTATGCTGGGGAATTGCCCAAAAAAGAAATACGCCCTACATTCATTGACGATGTAAAGGGAATAGGAACATCTTTTCTTGAAGCTCTTCAAGGTGCGACTCATAACATTATTTCTTCATTTGGTATTACGAGTCTTTCAACCGAAGTCACCGAATCGACATCGGGCTTGCGTTCAGTTATTAAAACTAAATTTAGTCCCCTTTCAGCTTATGCATTTATGGTATTTGTTCTTATCTACATGCCCTGTGTTGTTGTTGCAATTGCGCTTCGCCAGGAATTTGGTTCATGGAAATGGTTTTGGCTTGCCACAGGATATGAGCTCACCCTTGCATGGATTATGTCTTTCATTGTGTATCAAGGAGGACAACTGATTGGATTAGGAGTGTAATATATGAGTTTAAAAGATATTCTTTATTTCATCGTTATATTCGGAATCACCGCTTTCATGCTCTATCGCTTAATTCGCAAAAAAAAAGGTAGCTGCGGAGGATGCAGTGAAAGTGGATGTGGAAGTCGCAA
>JAHFAK010000057.1:5244-13952 GCA_023250585.1 Deltaproteobacteria bacterium | reverse complement strand
CCGAGGGTTTTGGGACGAATTTTTTCAAGCTTTTCTTGTGATTCCTTAGTGAGACCCGGAATATCTTGATACGAAAATGTGTCGGGAATTTTTATATTTTCTTGGCTTTTTAGTTTTTTCACTTCATCTTCTTGACGGGTAATGTACCCATCGTATTTTGCTGCTGTTTCTACTTCTTTAAGCGTATCATCGGAAATGTTTTCAAGAGTTGGATAGTATTGCTTCAGATCAGCAAAAGAAATTTCAGGTCTCTTTAAAAATGAATAAAGACTCACAGCTTTGTCCTGCGCCTTAATAAATTTCTTTTCTAAATCATGACGAAGTGCCTCGATTGTTTCTATTTTCTTTTGAAGATTGTGATATGCATCTTCGCTGATTAATCCAAGGTTAAATCCTTTTTCCATTAAACGAATGTCTGCATTATTTTCGCGAAGAAGCAATCGATATTCAGCACATGAGGTAAACATGCGATATGGCTCTTCCGTGCCTTTGGTGACAAGATCATCTACGAGAACTCCCATATATGCTTCATCTCTTCCTAAAATTAATGGCTCTGCTTCCTTAATTTTAAGACAAGCATTGATTCCAGCAATGAGTCCTTGAGCGCCGGCTTCTTCGTAACCCGAAGTTCCATTGATTTGTCCGGCAAAATACAGATTCCCAATTTTTTTTGTTTCTAACGTCGCGTACAATTCAGTTGGTTGAATATAATCGTATTCAACTGCATATCCATATATAAGTATTTGTGCATTTTCCAATCCTTCAACGGAATGAACCATATACTCCTGAGCATCTTTCGGCAACGATGTACTCATACCATTAATATACATATACGGAGTATTTAATCCTTCAGGTTCAACAAAAAGTTGGTGTCGTTCTTTATCACGAAATTTATCTATTTTGGTTTCGATAGAAGGGCAGTAGCGCGGGCCAATGCCGATAATTTTTCCCGTATACATAGGTGATTGATCGAGATTATCTTCAATGATTTTATGAGTTGTACTATTCGTATACGTCAGATAACACGGAACATGCTCCGTAAGCCTTGTCTTTGTCTTATGTGAAAAGGGAAGATAATCATCATCGCCAGGCTGAAGACTCATCTTCGAATAATCAATTGAATCTCGATGAAGCCGGGGAACAGTGCCCGTTTTTAATCTTCCCATTGCAAATCCAAAGTCACGAATTGAATCTGATAGCGATTTTGATTCTTGTTCATCAACTCGTCCACCAGAAACAGCTTCCATTCCAGTATGCATTAACCCATTTAAAAATGTGCCCGTTGTGATAATAACTGCCTTAGAATGAAAAGTGTCTCCTGCGGCTGTAGTAACTCCAGCTACAGAACCCTTTTTCATGAGTAATGAACTTGCTTCTCCTTGATAAACGGTCAGATTTTTTTCATTCAGAAATATACGTCTCATAAAGTCATTATACGCAAAACGATCGACTTGCGCTCGCGTTGCTCGAACCGCCGGGCCTTTTTTGCGATTGAGAATCTTATACTGAATTGCGGTGGCATCCGTAGCAATTCCCATTTCACCGCCAAGGGCATCAATCTCTTTGGTCAAATGACTTTTGGCTAATCCTCCAATGGCTGGGTTACATGACATCGCACCTATTTTATCAATGGTTAACGTAATATTTAACGTAGACATTCCCATACGAGCAGCAGCAAGAGAAGCTTCAATTCCTGCATGGCCAGCGCCAATAACAATAATGTCGAAAGTATTTTGCATACGTAAGCTTATAAATGAACATCTTCGTAATGTCTAGACGGAAGAGGGCTTTAAACTATATGTCATTGCGAGCAAACAATGACATTGTTACGTTTCATCACTTTTTATTTGTATAGCAATAAAAAACATGTTATTATTAAAAAAGGAGAGGATTAACCATAATATGGAGCATCGGAATATGTCAAAAATTCCCAAGGAATCAATCGAGAAATTAGTACAATTTCATGACGAAATTGGAAAAGCATTTAAAAATATTTTTGAGATACAAAAAGAAAATCAAAAAGTATACGACAATATTAATTTTCCTGTCGCAGTTGATGTTTTTGAAGCAGGCGAGACAATCCTCGTAGAAGCTGAAATGCCTGGTGTTCTCAAAAAAGATATTGAACTTTCTATTTTACGAGATGCTCTCGTGATCAAGGGAATAAAAAATAAACAAAAGAATGAAAGAGACAAATGTAATTACTATTGCATTGAACGCGGGTACGGAAAATTCAATCGCGTTGTTGAGCTTCCTTCATGCGCAAACACCGGACAAATTACAGCAACGCTTAAAGATGGAATCCTCACTATAGTTTTACCAAAAATAGAAGATAGAAGAGGTCGTCCAAAAAAAATTCAAATTGAGGGAGAATAGGTATGTTTGACTTTCAAAATGATCCATTAAGTTTACCTGAAGTAATGCCTCTTTTGCCAATGAGAGATATTGTCATTTTTCCATCCATGATACTACCTCTCTTTGTAGGTCGAGAAGCTTCCATAACCGCTGTTGATGAAGCCTTGGCAAAGGATCGTCTCATTTTTCTTGTTGCACAAAAAAATGAGCAAGACGAAGATCCAATTCCTGACGGTATTTACAAAACAGGCTGCATCGCCATTATCATGCGAATGCATAAGCTTCCGGATGGTCGAGTAAAAATCCTTACGCAAGGATTAGCCAAAGCTCAAATAACTGATGTATTCAAAAGACAAAATACCGTGTTTACCAAAGTTAAAAGAATTTCGGATGAAATATCTCCACGGCCTGCAGCTGAATCAGATGCTATTTTAAGAAATATTAAAACTACCTGTGAGAAAATTATTGCTCATGGAAAAGTGCTTTCACCCGATATCATGGCACTTATTGAAGAGCTACAAGATCCAGCAAAACTTTCGGATCTTATTGCATCAAATTTGCGGCTGAAAGTTAATGAAGCACAAGAGCTTCTTGAAATGAATAATCCCATTGCACGTTTAGCAAAAGTATCAGAGTTTCTCCATCGAGAGCTTGAAATTCTTGAAATGCAAGTCCGCATTGAAAATCAAGCAAAAGAAGGCATTTCCAAGACTCAAAAGGAATATTTTTTACGCGAACAAATGAAGGCTATTAAAAGCGAGCTCGGTGATAGCGATGATAAAACCGAAGAACTGGAAGAATTACAGAATCGCGCTCAAAATGCAAAGCTTTCAAAAGAGGCTCGAGAAGAAGTCATGAAACAATTGAAAAGGCTGGAATCAATGCATGCCGATTCCGCAGAAGCTTCAATGACACGAACATATATTGATTGGATTCTTGAGCTACCATGGAAAGATGCAAGCAATGACAATCTTATTATTAACAAAGCAAAAAAGATTCTCGATGAAGATCACTACAATTTGGAAAAAATAAAAGAACGAATTCTTGAATATTTAAGCGTCTGCAAATTAAAGAAAAAAATGAAAGGCCAAATTCTTTGTTTTGTTGGACCTCCGGGAGTTGGAAAAACATCTCTCGGGAAATCAATTGCGCGAGCAATGAATCGAAGCTTTATACGAATGTCCCTCGGAGGAATTAAAGACGAAGCTGAAATACGTGGCCATCGCCGAACTTATGTGGGATCAATGCCGGGACGTATCATTCAAGGAATTAAACTTGCAAAGACAAATAATCCGGTATTCATGCTCGATGAAATAGATAAACTCGGCTCAGATTTCAAAGGTGATCCATCAAGCGCATTACTCGAAGTATTGGATCCAGAACAAAACAATTCATTCAGAGATCACTATTTAAATATTGGATTCGACTTATCAAAAGTCATGTTTATAGCAACCGCAAATCTCGTTGACCCCATTCCTGCTGCTCTCAAAGACAGAATGGAAATCATGTATCTTTCAGGTTATTCACTTGAAGAAAAAATTAATATAGCCTTGAGATTTTTACTTCCTAAGCAGCTCGAAGAAAATGGTCTTGAACATGAAGAATTGAGCCTAACACCAAAAGCTCTTTCTTATATTGTACAATATTATACGAAAGAAGCCGGTTTAAGAAACTTTGAGCGAGAGATTGCGGCAGTTTTTCGAAAAACCGCACGGTTAAAAGCCCAAGGTAAAACGTATCCGAAAAAAATTGATATTCGAGAAGTTAAAAAATATTTAGGAGCAGAAAAAGCAGTTGGAGAAGATAAATTAAAAGAAAATCAGGTTGGAATTGCAACTGGGCTTGCGTGGACACAATATGGAGGAGAAATACTTCATATTGAAACATCAGTGACTGAAGGCAAAAGAGGCTTAACGCTCACGGGCCAACTTGGAGAAGTTATGAAAGAATCAGCCTTTGCGGCATTGAGCTATATAAAAGCTCGCGCGAAAAATTATAATATTGATTCAAAAATTTTCGAAAAGATTGATATTCATACACACGTTCCTGCTGGCGCAATTCCAAAAGATGGACCATCAGCAGGTATTACAATGGCAACATCTCTTTTATCAGCAATTACGGGAAGAAAAATTAATAAAGACATTGCAATGACCGGTGAAATTACTCTGCGTGGAAGGATATTGCCTGTTGGAGGAATAAAGGAAAAAGTGCTCGCAGCTATGAGAGCAAAACTTTCTACGGTTATATTACCTCTTGCAAATAAGAACGATGTACAAGAAATTTCTCTTGAATATCGTAAAAAATTAACTATTATCTTTGCTGATACCGTGGAAGAAATTTTTCAATATGTTTTTGAGGAAAAACTTGAGGTCCACAAGAATATTCGTAAAAAATTCAAAAAAACAAAGAGAAGAAAACAGTTTAAGGAAATAACCATATAAGTGGACCCTTCGCTTTTATCTCATCTGATACTCATTTTAACGCTTTTTTTTATCTCAGCATTTTTTTCAGCAACGGAAACCGCTCTATTTTCGATCAATAAACTTGATCTAGAAAAATTAAAAAAAGATAAACATCCAAAATATAAAGCTATTAAAGAACTTCTAAAAGAGCCTCGAGAAGTGCTTATCACTATTCTTATCTGCAATGATTTGAGCACCATTCTCATTTCTATACTGAGTGCAACTATTTTTTATAAACTATTCCATGCAAAGCCATTATGGATGATTAGCGCAATTTCAATTTTCATTACCACACCCTTATTGCTTATTATTGGAGAAATAACTCCAAAGACACTTGCGGCTCGATTTCATATCAACTTTGCCATTATTGCCTGCGATACAATTACGGTTATTAATAAAATTTTAACTCCTATTCGGTTAGTCATTTCAAAATTCACCTATTTTGTTGTTACAAGCTTAAGTTTTCAACCGAACGAAAAAAACTCTCTCATGGAAGACGAATTTAAAATGCTTATTGAAGCATCAAAGAAAGAAGGCATTATTGGAGAAGATGAACAGGATCTTATTTATAATGTTTTTAAATTGGGAGATAAAGTAGTCGCCGACATTATGACTAAAAGAGAAAATATATTTTCTCTTGCCATTGATGAGCCACTAGAAAAGCTCATGGAAGCCGTACGTATAAATTATTATTCTCGCATTCCTGTTTATGAGAAAGATACGGATGTTATTATTGGAGTTCTTCTTACGAAAGATCTTTTAACTATTACTCGCAGACAAACTAAAGATATTGATTTTGTTTTTGAACTCCAAAAAATTATACGTCTACCCTATTATATTCCCATTAATAAAAAAGCTGATGTTTTATTCAGAGAATTAAAAACAAAAAAACTTCATATGGCTATTGTGGTAGATGAATATGGAAAACTCGCTGGGCTCATCACTATGGAAGATCTACTCGAAGAAATTTTTGGCGAAATTTATGTTGATTTAGTAGAAAATAATAAAATTAAAAGACTCCTCGTGGAAAAAATAAAATGATGATCGCGGTTTTAGGGAAGTATACATATTCTTTTTTTATTTTCTATCGATCGCGCTTTCCTGTTCTTAATAGTATTATGGAAGCGACGTCGATAGAAAATAAAAAAAGAATATGTATACTTCCCTAATAACTGAAATAACCGAGAGATACACATAATGATGAATACAACGTTACTCATATCAATTGGTATCGCAATTTGTCTTGAGGCATTTTTTTCAGGTAGCGAGCTGGGAATTATTTCGTACGATCGAATTCGATTAAAAAACGAAGTAAATAAAAATAAAAAATGGGCAAAAATAGTTTATTCACTCATTAAAAATCCAGGAAAACTTTTTGCAACAACGCTCTTCGGAACAAATGTATGTGAAATTACTGCTTCCACACTTTTTTCACTTTTTATTATACTCAACTTTGGGTCCGAATATGAGTATCTCACGTTAATAATCATTTTCCCTTTTGTATTATTATGTGGAGAAATTATACCTAAAATATATTTCAAAAAAAATGCTCCTATTTTGCTCCCCATTCTTGCAGTTCCACTGTGGATTTTTTCAATAATCTTCAGACCTTTTACCCTAATTTTTTCACGTATTTCTTCAACTATGCTTAAAGTATTTCATGCGGAAGAATATGAAAACAGATTTTTATTAACCAAAGAAGAGCTGGCGCTCATTATTCGAAGAGATACATCAAAAAGCGACGTGAAACAATCAGAAAGAAAAATGATTGAGAGAATTCTCACGTTTACCAAAACATCCGCAAAAGAAGTCATGATTCCGCTCATCGATGTAAAAGCAATTTCGATAACTGCAACTATAGACGATGCAATTAAAGAGCTTGAAGTCAATGGATTCTCACGGTATCCCGTTTATTCTGAACGAATAGATAATATTGTAGGAATGCTCAATATTCATGAACTTCTTTTTGTGAATCGTGAAGAAAAAAATATTCAAAAATATGTTCACGAAATCAATTATGCCCCCGAAACTCACCCCATAGATAAACTCCTCGTAAAAATGCAACACGAGGGAAGCAGTATGCATACAGTCGTTGATGAATATGGAGGATGCATAGGAATTATTACTCTTGAAGATATACTTGAAGAAATTGTCGGTAACATTGATGACGAATACGATGCAGAAGAATCATTAGTAAAATCTCTCGGATTCGATACTTTTCTTATCAATGCACGTGCTTCCATTGAAGATTTAAATGAACAACATGGATTTAAAATTCCAGAAGGAGATTATGAAACACTTGCGGGTTTTATACTCCATATTTTAAAACGAATTCCTGTCCAAGGAGAAAGCTTTCAGCATAAAGGTTTAAAAATTACGATTAAAGAGGCAAGTGATAAAGCAATAGAAAAAGTTGTACTCATTAAAGAACAAAAAGAGGAATGAAGGTTACCCGAGGATGAAATATTATGGAGAAGAAAATAAAAATTATCGAAGAGAAAGCCGAACGACTCGGAGTCAAAGATTCTGACATCATTGAAAAATTCATTCGCTCAGGTGGCAAAGGCGGACAGAATGTCAACAAAACATCAACCTGTGTTTATTTGAAACATATTCCAACCGGCATTGAAGTAAAAATGCAACAAGAGCGAAGCCAGGTGCTCAATCGCATTTTAGCAAAACGTTTACTCATTGATAAAATAGAAGAACTCATCCTTAAAGAAAAAAGTGACCGTCAAAAAGCAATAGAAAAAATCCGCCGCCAGAAACGAAAGCGCTCTAAGCGCGCAAAAGAAAAAATACTTGCGCACAAGAGAATTCAATCTGAAAAAAAAGAATTCAGGAAAAAACCTTCATTTTTTCACGAAGATTAAATAATGTTCCACGTGGAACATTATTAGTATTAAACATGGCATTATACTTGCAATTTAAGTAAGAAGATATATATACGTACGGAGTTAAAAATGAAAAACATCTCAAAAAGCATAGTAGTTACAATAAGTTTAATTATGTTCATCTCCTCATACTCTCGTGCAGATACGGTAAAAAATGCAGAGTTTGAACCAAATTTCTTCACCAGAGAAAATATTAAAAAATATAGGAATTTAGTATGGGACTTTAAACATAAGAAGAGTAAGGTCAACTATAATAGCCATTTTATTGCAGACATAACAAATAGACTAAATCCAGATCTAAAAACATATACCCTAAAACCATTTAAAAAAGATGCCATAACAACATTGTATTTCACTTATATCCCAAAGAAAGTAGCTGATCTTTTCACAAGCCCAATTATTAAATCTCATAATTACCCCGCAGTTCTTACCGACGTTTATGTTAATCATAGAGGTACACTTAACAATGAAAGCAATTTTATACAGGAATTCAAAATTGAAAAACAATTTGATAAAAATGGTTTTGTTAAAGATATCATTCATTTTCCTTTGCTTATAGATACAGAAGAATTGAGCAAAAATACTGATACAATTCCTACTACCGAAGCTCTCATAACAACTGCGTGGGATTATATAAAGCTCGAAGCATTTGCTAAAAATGAATTTTTAGATACCAAGCACTTTTTTGATAAAAAAAAGAAAATAACCTATTTGGAATGTACTTAATTCATTAGCCGAAGATGGTACAAGGGAAGTCAGTTTAGTATTCTCTTCAAAACCTGGTGAAGTTTTTATACGAGATCAATACCTCTACATTTGGATAAAGAATAAAAAAACTGGAGAAGAAAAGATCGTTCAAAAGCCTGAAGATTTATATGATTATAAGCTACCCGATGATATACGAAAAAAACTTGAGGCACAAATTTCGGAATTTAATACAAAATACGGCGCTATCTACAAGAGATTCTGTGAAAATTATAGACCTCTTTCTTTAGAA
>JAHFAK010000057.1:0-5144 GCA_023250585.1 Deltaproteobacteria bacterium | reverse complement strand
GATATAGCTCCAGAAACTCAACCAAAGTCCTTAGACATTTCAGAAGAATGATAAATGTTCCACGTAGAACATTTATATTGATAGGAAATGTAACTATTATTGAGGTGTATAGCTTCTCGATTTTCCCGAGCTTTCATATTTGAGAAGATGAATAAACTCTGACTTTTTTTGATTACTTAAGTTATTAATTTCAGCCATATCCTCGTTAGTGAGTTTTTCGAGATTCTCTTGCTTGGGTTCACAGGAGAAAAATTCAAACCATTTTTGTCCTATTATTCCTTGCTCATTAATAAAGGGTATATATACTATGACCTTAGGAGCAAATGTATACTCAAATGAATACTCAAATTCTTCTATCTCCTCATGATCATCGTCGTTAAATGCCGAAGATTCACTGGCTATAATTTTTTGCATCTGTATCTCAAATACAAAATATTTTAAAGCATTGCTATAATTATTTTGAGATAACGATGAGATAAGTTCTTTAACTCCCTCAATAGAATCAATGCTTTCTCGGGTAAACGAAGAAGCATTCTGACAAAATCTTTGGAAAATATCACCATAGGCAGTGTTAAGTTCTTGAACTAATTTTTCTTGATATTGCCGTATCTTTTGCAATCTAAAAGTTTCAAGTTCTTCTGGACTTGAAATCTCGGTTTCTATTCCTGTTTTTTTATCTTTTATTTTAATCAAGTATCTGTCTCTAATGAACACTTCCCCTTTTTTCGAATACATAACTAAACTTGCTTCACTATCATCTTCTTTTGCCAATGTGTTAAGAACCTGCCAGTAGGTAATATTCTTTTTATTATCAAAAACGAAGTCAAATACTTCATTCATAAAACATGATTCGAGTTTTATATAATCCCAAGCTGTTTGAATAAGAGCTTTGGTATAGGGAATTTCCTCTATCTTTTCTTTAATCTTTCCTTCCGTATCAACAAAATCTCTTTCATCAATAAGTAAAGGCACATAAATGATGTCTTTACCATAGCCATAAGCATCGAATGGTTTTTCAATTTTCATTTCTTGAGTATAGTCGCTTTCTTTACTTTTTATACTTTTATGATGAACATACACATCGGTTAAAACGGCAGGATAGTTATGTGATTTAATACTATCACTCTTAAATAACTCAGCTATGACCTTCGGAACAGATATCAAATAGAATTTTGTTCTTTCATTTTTAGTAAATAGATCATGATCTATTTTGAGTTTTGGATTCAATTTTTTTACTATTTCTTCAATACGAGTGCTATCATAAGTAATCTTACTGTTTTTCTTTTCATAGTCCCATACGAGTTTTCTATATTTTATGAGATTTTCAGGTGAAAACGAAAAAGTATCTATTGTCGGTGAGATGTTTACTTGAGCGGCAACGAATGAAATTTGTATACAACCAATTAAAAATAATAACTTTTTAACGGCTTGTCTCATTTTTTAACCCATTTATGATAGTACACAAGTTTTATAAAATTGCAAGTATAAAATGATGTCAAAAGTAACGATGAGGGCTTTCTCTCCAATGTTCTACGTGGAACATTCTTTAAAAAAATGGAACCGTTTTTGCAGTATTTTTTCACAAGAACCTTATTTTACAGAGGATTATGTAATCATGAGAACAAATAACGTAATAATTTTAATAAGCTCTATAGTTTTATCATCCTCTTTGTTAGTCTCTGCCGAAAATAACCTACAGAAAAAAACTGAAACTTTTTGCATAGCATCTCAAGAATATGATACATTTTGCACGCCTGAGAACCTTAAAAAATATAGACAATTAGTACAGATTATTAAGAATAGAAACGATGGCTTTCCAAATATTACGTATGATGTATGGAAAAATATGGAAAAGCTCCATGAAAAATCTACAATAAAGCTAAAAAATATTCATCAATCCAAAGAAATAGGTCTAGTAAAAGCAGGAGACTGTAATAAGATAAAAAAGGCTGTAACTGATATACACATAAGCGAAACATCGGAAGAAATAGCGAATAGAATTATTAAAAATTCTGAAAATGATCCTGTATTCCTACTTCCGTTTTTCTATAACCCAACAACAGTGTATATAACTCATCAATTTTCTATTGATAAGACCATTGAAAACTTTATTAAGAAGGTAGCTCTCGAAATTCTTTATGATAAAAATGGGTTTACGGGAAATACTATTCGTATACCCTTAATTCTTAATCCAAACCATTTTCAGGTTGTATGGGAATATCTTCGTCTTGAGGCAGTCTTTAAAATGGAAATTTTAGATACTCTCTATGATCCAAAAAGTAAAACTGATAAAAGAACGTATAACCAAGTACTTCTAGATTTAAACAGGCTTCCTCATACAGAAGCTCGCTTAGTATTTGAATCTGAAGAAGGGGAAGTACTCCTTCAGGATAAGTACATTTTTATTTTGATAAAAAACAAAAAAACAGGGGAGGAATTGCTTGTCAAAACTCCCGAAGATTTATACGATATTTACGTTTCTGATGAAATTAAAGAAAGACTTAAGCAGGAAATTAACTCATTTAAAGAAAAATACGGAGACATTTTTAAGCGCCTCTGTAAAAACTATACCGACAATACTCTTTCATTAGAACTTATCCTTAATACCAAACGGTTTAAAGAATACTGGAAAAAAGAAAACGACACTTGGATTAAAAATATTATTAATCAGGGTGGTGAAACAGAATCGGTTCATGAATATATAAAAAATATTGATGATCAATTAGAAAAAACAAAAAATAAACAAAAAGAATTCTTTAACCAAATCCTTTCTGCTAATGACGTTTCACTCTTTCTCGATCATCCTGGTATTGATAAAGGTGTTCTCAATCCGTTAGTGGAAGCAATGTGTAGGGCAAACAATATTGATATACCTGAATGTTTACAAAAATATGGTCAGTATAGCTTCTCTCCAGAAATCAATCTAACATTTCCTTCAACCAATGAAAATGGAGAAAAACAAAACAAATTTCTAACTCTCTTTGAATGCGATACAAATGAAGATGCTCTCAGGGAATTAACTTCAGATACGATCAAAGACTGGAATCATAGATTAGGCAAAGGTCGTGGCTATGTACCTATTCAAAACGCGCACCCTGCTATCCAAACTGAAAATGCAGAGATAATAAACGAACCAAAAGAATATGAGCCAAAACCCATTGGAGAACCTGAAGAACTATAAAATGTTCCACGTGGAACATTCTTTAAGTATTCATCTACTAAACGTCTTTACTTCTCAGAAGCTATCACTTATTATTTATTAACTCTATGCTTTACGAAAATATATTTCGAACATTTAATGAACTCGGCCTTAAATATGTCATTATTGGAGGCATAGCGGTAAATCTTCATGGATATGATCGTCATACCGGTGATCTCGATATTGTTATTGCGATGACTAACGATGAAATTCAAAAATTTATTCATGCAGTAGAAAAGCTCAAGATGCTTCCACGAATGCCCGTGAAACTTCAAGAATTTGCTGATCCACAAAAACGAAAAGAATGGATGTACGAAAAAGGAATGAAGGTATTCTCGGTATATAATCCCCATAATCCAATAGAAGATATCGATGTTGTTATGATTGAACAGATTATTGAATTCGATATTCTCTATACAAATAGTGTCATCATGAAAGACCGAGAATTGATCTTACGAATTGCAAGCATTCCTGATCTCATAGCTTTAAAAAAACATGCCGGACGGGAACGAGATTTACTGGATATTCGTGCACTCAAAAGGCTTACACAATTTAAAGATGAATAATCAAAGAAAACAAACAGAAGAATTTGATATTGAACGAATGAAGCAATTTGCTGCGCTTTCTCTCCGAAAAAAGCTCGAGTATCTTGAAGAACGTCTTCTTTTTCTCAATCGATTCATGTCTAACAAAGCAAAACGCATAAGCCGCAAACTCAAAGAAGAGGGGTTCTAAAAACAAAATGTTCTACGTGGAACATTTGACAACTCCGATAGTTCTAACATAGAATCTGCTCATGTTTGAAATCAAACGTCGAAAGACCCCTTCATGTTATATTGGAGATGTTCCCATTGGCAGCGATCATCCGATTGTTGTTCAGTCAATGACGAATACCGTAACCGCTCGAGTTGATGAAACAGTTAATCAAATCATTGAACTTGCCGATGCAGGATCGGAGCTTGTTCGAATTACCGTTAACGATTCAGCTGCAGCAGAAGCAGTTCCACAAATTATAGAAAAACTTGAACAAAAGGGGTATAAGACTCCTATTATTGGTGATTTCCATTATAATGGACATAAATTACTTTCTGAATCTCCTGAAGCCGCAGCCTCGCTGGCAAAATATCGGATAAATCCCGGAAATGTCGGAAAAGGCAAAAAACACGATGATAATTTTGAGGCAATTATACGAATTGCTATAAAAAATAATAAGCCAGTACGTATTGGAGTAAATTGGGGATCATTAGATCAAGATCTACTCACCAAAATGATGGACACCAACGCAGAGCTCAAAAATCCTAAAGATTTCAAAGAAGTACTCATCGATGCCATGATTGAAAGTGCTATACATAGCACTGAATATGCAATCCGTCTTGGATTACCAAAAGAAAAAATCATTGTCAGCGTAAAAATGTCAGACATTCAAGATATGGTGAGCGCATATCAAAAGCTTGCAGAAAAAACTGATTATATTCTGCATCTTGGATTAACTGAGGCGGGAAATGGAATTAAAGGAATTGCCTCCAGCTCGGCAGCTCTTGCAATTCTTCTGCAACAGGGTATTGGCGACACGATTCGTGTTTCATTAACTCCCGAACCAGGTATTTCAAGAGCACGCGAAGTTGAAGTATGTACGCAGCTTCTACAAAACATGAATTTTCGTTTTTTTAAACCAATAGTTACAAGTTGTCCTGGATGTGGTCGAACTGACAGCGATTATTTCGTAAAACTCGATCGCGAAGTCACCGATCATATTGCTCAAAAAATTAAGGAATGGAAAAAAGTTTATCCTGGGGTTGAAAAACTAAAAGTTGCAGTCATGGGTTGTGTTGTCAATGGCCCAGAGGAAAGCAAATACTCAGACATCGGAATCAGCCTCCCCGGCATTAAAGAAACACCAACTGCTCCTGTATATATTGATGGGAAAGAATATTGTACACTCCGA
>JAHFAK010000056.1 GCA_023250585.1 Deltaproteobacteria bacterium | reverse complement strand
CCCATATACGGCAGATTAATTAAGAGAGCCATAACCATTAAATAATTTAAAAGTTGAAAATGCTCAGGAAATGGTAAAAGTACATCATTCATATTTTTCTCTATACGCAACGTCATAACTTTGCATACCTTCGTTGCTCCTCATCTCGGAATTGCAGCGTACTATCGTGTACGCCTCATTCCTCGATTTCGTCGCGCCTCGGGCTGCTCGTTCTGTCGTTGCGTATGCGCAATTATTTATGTCGTTCAGTATAGTAACCTTCATTAGCTCTGTAAGGAATGTGTAATGTTCTCTTTTTTAATTTCTATCGATCGCGCTTGCCCCATTCTTAATAGTATTATGGAAGCGACGTCGATAGAAATTAAAAAAGAGAACATTACACATTCCTTTATCATACTATTATTATCTTTCTAAAAAAACCGTTAATTGATGGGCAGGAGTAAAATAGAGTAAGCGTTCAAGTACCAGCACAATCATTACAAGGAGTATAAAAATATTAATATTGCGAAAAGCATTTCTAAAAGCAAATGTTACACGGGATGGAATAAGTAAATTACTACAGGTAAAAATGAGCCATACTGCCATGATGACTAATGAGCCAGAGACAAGAGGATGATATACTTCATTATATAAAGGTAAAAGAAGTCCTATGAGGGCGGTAGCAACGGTCCAAATAAAAATAATACGTCCGAGTTGTGGTAATGAAAATATACGTGTTAATGTAGGCAGTCCTGATTCTTCATAATCTTTTTTATACCTAATTAAGAGTAACCAAAAATGAGGAATTTGCCAGATAAAAAGTAAAAAAGAAAAAATAATAATTCGAGGATCACTGAGCGGTTGACCAGTAGCTGCCCAGCCAACAAGAGGAGGAATAGCGCCAATTATTGAACCGGGAATAACTGCAAGCGAGGTTACTCTTTTTAAGGCCGCATAAATTCCATTATACCATACTAAAGCAATTAAGCCTAAAGCCAAAGCTATAGCATTTGCTCCTCTATATAAAATAAATGAACCGGCAAGAAAAAGAATTATAGTGTAGATCCATGCAGCCTGTAAGCTTATAATACCTAGAGGGAGAGGCCTAGTCTGTGTACGATTCATACGTGCATCTATATTCCGATCTTGAATGTGATTAAGCGTACAGGCACTACAGGCAAGTAAAAAAATACCAAGCGTTGGAGCAATAATTCCTCGATCGATTACACCTGCGCCAATAATATAGCCTGTTATACATGAAGCGGTAGAAAGCGTGGTTATTCGTATTTTTGCCAAGTCTAGATAAGCCTTAATGATTTGTTTCATTTTTTACTTCTTCGTTTGTTACATACCAGTTATTAAATTTTTGTTCATCCATTACATGAACTTTCGACAACATTTTTGAATGGAGTAACCCACAATATTCAGCGCAAAATACATCATAGTCCCCTAATTTCTCTGCTTTAAACCAAAGAAATGTTTCTCTTCCTGGCATGAGATCCATTTTTACTCGAAATGCAGGAATAAAAAAACTATGAATAACATCGAGTGAAGTCATTAATAATTTTATTGGTTTATTTTGAGGAACATATAGTTCTTTAGTTTTTTTGGTATTGGGATATTCAAATCCCCATTCCCATTGTCTACCCGTAACTTTAATGACAAATGAATCTTTGGGTGGATTTCGCATGTTATTATATCCGATCATTCCGTAATAAAACATACAGAGAACAAGAATCGTTGGAATAACTGTCCATGTAATTTCTAAGAAAGGATGTTCATGCGTATCAATTGCTTGAGGATGCTTATTTTTATGATATTTAAAAATAAAGATGATCATCAATAAAGTGATTAAAAGCAAAAGACCTGCACTGATTGCGATAATGAAAAGAAATATCGAATCAACCTGTTGGATTATATTTTCCATTATAGAGTGAAACTCCTTACCGATATATAATATCTGCAAATGTTAATGATAAAATAACTGCAAGAGTTGATATAGCAAAGATAAGCATAATTCTAAAAAGTCGATCTTCGTATTTGAGATGCATAAAGTAAAAAATTACGAGCGTGGTTTTGACTGTAGCAATGAGCAGTGCAACAACGATAGCAAAAGTACGAAGATTTACTCCAGCAACAGCAACAGTCAAACCTGTACCCACAAGTAAACTGAGCCAAATAAAGATATAAAGAGTATAACTAGGCGATGTATGTACGCTCTGTTTTTCCATACTATGCAATTATCCAATGAATTATGTAATTAAATAAAATAAAGGAAATAAAAAAATCCAAATTATATCTACTAAATGCCAGTAAAGCCCCCCGTTTTCTAATTTAATTAAATCACGATGATTGATTTTATCTTTCTTATGATCTTCATATCGTAATTCAACACGCATTTCTTTTAGGTTTTTATCAATGAGATCACTCTGCCAGAGGGTCTTATTATTTGCGTTCATAATACTTAAGCGGGACCCTAAGATACCTTTGAGCTGATGAGAACTGAGTGCAATTTTTTCATGAGGATTTTTCATAATGAAAACAAAAAGTACCGCAAGCACAATCATCCCAATAAGCACATGAAGGCCATGTAAGCCGGTCATAACAAAGTATAGGCCATAGAAGAGATTCTCTCCATGGCTTCTCGCTTCAAGCGCTTCTGACCCTGGATATATTCCATGATGAAATTTTGTAGTCCATTCAAAATATTTATTCACCATAAAAATTAAGCCACATATGATAGTTATTGCTAACATTGCAAGCGATAATTTTTTATTGCCACGTTCAAGCGCCGCAATTGAAAGCGCCATGGTCAAGCTGCTCGTGAGAAGAATAATCGTATTAATGGTTCCTACAAAAACATTTAAATCAGTTGCTGCATAATGAAAATCTGTGGGATATAACATGCGATATACTGCATACAGCAAAAACATACCTCCAAAAAGCAAAAGTTCGGTAAACAGAAAAAGCCACATTCCTATTTTTGCACCTTGTGCAGGTATTGCATGATCATGTATGAGCGCTGTTGTTTCTTGCATAATGTTGTGTAATCTATTTTAAAACGGTGAGTAGAAAAACATAAATGGTTTTCTAATTCAAGAAAATTTTACGATCTTTTTAAACCCTCACCCGACATATATATCTAAAAATTATTACCGAGTAAATTCGTAAGGCCCACCGGTTATTTTTGGTTCTTCATCAAAATTTTCAAGCGGTGGCGGAGATGGAATTTTCCATTCGAGCGTTGCACCATTCCATGGATTTGCTGGAGCTCTGTTATTTCGTCGTAATGCTACAATTAAATTGGTAAATAAAATAATAATTCCCGTTACAAGAATCCATGATCCAACTGTTGAAAGAAAATGCAGTGGCTGAAATTCAGGTAAATAGTCGTAATAGCGTCGTGGCATACCCCTCATACCCATAATAAACATCGGAAAGTAAAGAACATTAAAGCCTACAAACATAATTGCCCAGGCAACGCTTGCAACTTTTTTATTGTACATTTTTCCAAACATTTTTGGAAACCAATAATGTAGGGCTCCAAAGAAGGCAAAACCGGTGCCACCAAACATAACATAATGAAAATGTGCAACAACAAAGGTCGTATCGTGTACGTGAATATCCGTTGCTAAGGCTCCTTGAACAAGACCTGATAATCCTCCAATCGAAAAGAGAAAAATAAATGACAAAGAAAATAACATCGGCGGCTCAAGGCTAATGCGCCCTTTATAGAGGGTTGCAACCCAATTAAAAACTTTTACTCCACTAGGAATCGCAACGAGAAATGTTAAGAGTGAAAAAATGATTACTGCCATATCACTTTGTCCACTCACAAACATGTGATGTCCCCATACAAGGTATCCAACAAATGCGATTGAAAGTGTTGCAGCAACCATAGCCTTATATCCAAAAACTCGTTTTTGTGAAAAAGTAGCAATCATTTCAGAAATCGCACCCATTGCAGGAAGAATCATGATATATACGGCTGGATGTGAATAGATCCAAAACAAATGTTGATAAAGAACAGGATCCCCTCCTTTTGAAGCTTCAAAAAGACCAATACCAAAAACACGTTCAAGGATGATGAGCAATAGTGTAATTGATAATATAGGTGTTGCCAAAATTTGTACCCAACCTGTTGCATAGAGTGTCCACGGAAATAAAGGCATTTGGGAAAGTTTCATACCCGGCGCACGAAGCATATGAATAGTTGATACAAAATTAACTCCGGTTAATATTGAAGAAAAACCTAAAACAAAAGCCCCAAATACTGCTAACGTAACATTCGTTCCAGTTCGTAAACTGTAGGGAACATAAAAAGTCCATCCCGTATCAGGCGGGCCCCCACCGGTAAATAGAGAAAGAATAACGATCGCAGCACCGCCGACAAATAAATACCATGATAAAAGATTCAATCGTGGGAATGCCACATCTTTTGCACCAATGAGAATAGGAAGGAAAAAATTTCCAAAGGGAGCTGCTAATCCTGGAATAACAAAAAGAAAAATCATGATTACCCCATGAAGCGTGAAGATAGCATTATACATCTGAGGTGGCATGATTGTCTGTCCAGGAGCAATCAATTCAAGGCGTATCATTATTCCAAGCATCACCCCTACAGCAAAAAATGAAAGCATAGAAACTAAATACAATATGCCGATCCTTTTATGGTCGGTAGAAAATATCCATGAAAAAATTCCAGGATATTTGCCTTTTTCTTCTAAAAAACTTTGTGAAGCGTGTGTTGACATGAGTGTTAACCTCGTTCTTTATTTCTTCTTCGTGAATAAAATATCAAAAAAACAAAAAAACCTACTGCAGCTAAAGTTGATGTTGTTCCTGCTACTCTTAAGATATTCAACGTATACTTTCTTCCTGCAGGATCATAGCTAAAACAATACTGCAAGACTTTAGTAATAGTTGGACCAACTCGTCCTTGTGACGCCTCAAGCAGTGCAAGTCTCACATCAAGAGGCAAATAAGTCGTTCCATAGATATAACGAGTAATTTTGCCCTCACGTGTAAGAGTTATCAAAGTAGCGGTATGAGTGAATGTTCCATCGTCTCTTTTTTCATAGGTAAATCCTGTAGCTTCAGTAATTTTTTTAATATTTTCCGCAGATCCTGTTAAAAAACGCCATCCGGTATCTGAAATATTTTTTTCCATTGCCGCATAATAATTTTTCTTCTTACTTGCTGCAAGAGTATGATTTTCAGTTGGATCTATACTCAGTGCAATGACTGAATAATCTTTCCCAACAGTAAGACGCGATGTGGATTCAAGAAGAGACGGTGATTCGAGTTGATCGAGTAATTTGCCAATACTTTGTAATACTGGGGTACAAATTCCAGGACATTTATAGTATACAAAAGTAAGTATAGATGGTCTGTTATTTGTCAATTGTCGTAAGGTAACGGGATTGCCTTTTTCATCATTAAATACTAAATCCAGTGAAATAGATTTTCCTAATTGCTGATAAATACCTATTTCTGCTTTAGCAAAAGCAGGAAAGCATACAAAAATAATTATAAATATAAAAAAAATTCTTTTCATAAGAGTGTAGTGCAAGGATAGTTACGGTGAGCGATCATAATGATACATATAAAAATGTAAAGAGAAAACTTGATTAAGAATTCTATCAAATGCTAATGCCGCATTCATGACCCTGAATCTTAAAAAAAATATTTCATTACGTGATAAACATACATTTCGATTGAATGCTCGAGCCGCCTATTTCATTAGTTTCTCAAGTACACAGGAAATCTTTATGTATCTTGAAGACAAGGCTTTATACTCCCATCCTTTTTTTATTTTAGGAAGTGGGAGTAATTGTGTGTTTACCAAAGATTTCGAAGGAGTTATTTTACAACCGGCTATTCGAGGAATTCAAAAAATACAAGAAAATGATGCCTATGTGTGGCTCCGAGTTGGAGCTGGAGAAAATTGGGACAGTTTTGTAGCCTATGCAGTTGAACACAATTATGGGGGTATTGAAAATCTTTCATATATTCCTGGTAATGTAGGCGCTGCTCCCATTCAAAACATAGGAGCTTATGGGATTGAAGTTAAAGATAGCATAGAAAAAGTTGAAGGCATTCATATCAATAAAAAAGAATCAATAACTTATAACAAGAATGATTGTCATTTTGCTTATCGCACGAGTATATTTAAAGAAGCCCTTTCAAACAAAATTATTATCACCAACGTTACCTTTCGTCTGGCGAAACAGCATCGTCTCATTACTGATTATACGGGAGTAAAAGAAGAATTAAAAAAATATAACGAAATAACTTTACAGACGTTACGCAAAGCAATCATTAACATTCGTCAACGTAAATTACCTGATCCGGCAGTAATTCCAAATGCGGGAAGCTTTTTTAAAAATCCCATTGTTTCCAAAGAAAAAGTTCGTGCATTAAAAAATTCGTACCCATTGCTACCAATTTTTGTCCATTCTGAACGAGAAGAAAAAGTTTCAGCTGCATGGCTTATTGAACAATGCGGTTTTAAGGGCCAAAGAATTGGAAATATCGGTGTTTCAGAAAACCATGCATTAGTGCTGGTAAATTATGGAAATGGACATGCGCAAGATTTACGTGAGCTCATTATTGCTATACAAAAATCAGTAGAAAAAACATTTGGTCTTCATTTAGAACCAGAAGTAAATATTATATAAAACCCTCGCTTGACTCCCTTATCCATTTGCGTTTAGATACAAGATATTATGAATACTTTACCTTATCTTCCGAAAAAAATCCTTCTCGCTAAACCTCGTGGTTTTTGTGCGGGTGTAGACCGGGCAATTGATGTCGTTAAATTAAGTTTACAATATTTTGGTCCACCAATTTATGTACGAAAAGAGATTGTGCATAACTTTCATGTCGTTGAAGAACTCAAGAAGCTTGGCGCAATATTTGTTGATGAATTAGATGAAGTACCTGATAAATCAATTGTAATTTATAGCGCTCATGGTATTGCTCCTGAAATCCATGAAAAGGCAAAACAAAAAAGTTTAAAAGCGATTGATGCAACCTGCCCTCTTGTTACGAAAGTACATAGAGAAGCCATTCACTTTGCGCTTGAAGGTCGACATATATTTCTTGTAGGTCATGCAGGTCATGATGAAGTTATTGGAACAATGGGAGAAGCACCAGATAAAATTACGTTAGTATCCTCTGTTGAAGATGTGGAGAAGCTTGCAACGACCTACACAAAAACAGCAGTTATTACACAAACAACGTTAAGTATTGATGATACCAAACCAATTGTTGAAGCATTAAAGAAAAAATTCCCAACCATAAAATTTCCTCCAAAAGAAGACATTTGTTATGCAACCACTAATCGCCAGTTAGCGGTAAAAGATCTTGCAGACAAAGTTGATATGGTCTTGGTTATTGGAAGTCAGAACTCCTCCAATTCTAAACGACTCTCTGAAGTATCAATTGCACATGGTGCAAAATCATATTTGGTAGACGGTATTTATGAAATGGACCCTGAGTGGCTTAAAGACGTCAAAGTCCTTGCTATCACTGCTGGGGCATCTGCACCCGAATATCTGGTAGAACAAAGTGTAGAGTTTTTCAAAAAACAAGGTATTTCAGATATTGAAGAATATACCGATATAACCGAAGAAGTTCGTTTTGCAATTCCCGAGGAACTCCGTAATTTATCACAAGCATCACAATGAAATTTTCTCCACTCGATAGAATACAATTACTTTATAAAAATTTCACCGTAGCACGAAATAATCCGCCTCTTACCAAACTACAAAACATAAGTAATCCTAAAGAATTTTCTTTAGCGATTCTTCCCTATGTATCACGAACTTTTTCGCTTTTTATATCATTGCTTCCTAAACAAACGGTTCTTCCTTGCACGGTTTCTTATCTTTATTGTCGTATTCTTGATACGTACGAAGATTTGAATCATATAGTTAATAAAGATCGTGTCATGTTATTACAAGGCGTTCCTCGTCACTTACGGGGAAGAAATCTCATTGTACCTCCAGCACAAACATCTCCGAGTCCAGAAGATCAGGCATCCCTACTGCTGATAGAAAAAAGCAATCTGGTGCGAGAAGCTTTTTTTACACTGCCACGTCAACCGCAAGCATCTATTATTCGCTTAATTACTACAATGTCTGAAGGCATGTGTTGGAATATTAATGTATTTGAAAAAAATCACGGATGCCTTACGACTCCTGCTGAATTACAACAATACTGTTATAACGTCGCAGGCTGTGTTGGAGAATTTTTGGATGAACTTTTTCAATGGCATTACAATAATGAAATTATTATGAATAAAGAACATACCAACGTGTGTGCTCACCTCGGAGAAATTCTTCAAATGGTTAATATGGCAAAGGATATAGAAAAAGATTTTACTGAAGGAAGAGTCTATGAGCCTCATCTTGGTCAAGCTATTAGTAGAAATGGAACTCATGATTTAACCAACGAGCACATTCATCAGGCTCGACAAAAATTTGTGGGCTATGTACGACATCTTTTTAAGGATATTCCCCACTATCTTTCATTCCATCACTATCGACGTGTATCACTTGGCCGCGGCGCAATTCTTTTTCCATTCATCATGGCTCATCACATATATAAAACAATGGAAAACAATACCTATTCGCCAAAAAATAATAAAAAGATTTTACTTACTTCTCTGAACAAATCTATCCTCGCCATGTTTGGAAAAAAAGCAAGATTTGTCTAGTACTCTTCATATCATCTCATCTCATCATAGAAAAGTGAAAAATTTTCATTGTACCATTGTTTGGAGCGGGTAAAAATTTCTCTTAGAAACTTTTATATTGATTATATTAGTAAAATCATATAGTTATAATATAAGAAAAAGAATAAACTTGGCATCTATAATGCATAGTTATTAAGTATGCATGAACTCAATAAGGAAAGAGCAAGATGAAGAGTATATCAACAAAAAAATTTCTTCTTTATTTGCTGATGCTTGTCTTAGTGAGTTGTAACTCTACGACGTTCACAAGACTCAATCCTTCATCTGATCTGGATCGTCCAGAAGATACGAATATTGTAGGAGAAGAAATCTCCGAAATAGTTCTTCAGGATGAAAATTCATCTCAAGTAAACCAAGAAGAAGTCGTAAAAACCCCTACAACCGATAGTAATAATATACAAAATGATCAACAAGATGATCCAGGCAGTGATACCAAGGATGGAGGTAATGGTAGTGCAAATCCTCCTAACAATCCTCCTGATATTCCTCAACCTGATCCCATTATTTGTGCCGATTCATCTCATAATCCTAACGATTTTGATAACGATGGAATTCTCAATATCTCTGATCCTGATCGAGATGGCGATGGTATAAACAATGAAGAAGATATTTGTCCAAATAATTTTAACCCCGACCAAGAACTTGAAGCTTGTGAATGTAATGAATCGAATACACTTCTCGTGCATGCAATAGACTATAATCCAGAGAATGGACAGTCAATCAATGGAGCAATTACAGAAATACTGAATAATCCTTCTCTTCGATGTCTTATGCTTGATGGCGTTTTTAAGATCAAAGAACAGTTACTAATTTGGAATCAGAATCAAAAATCTTTTGGTAGCTTTACAATGTTTGGAACACAAGGAACAAAGATAATCAATGACCTAGAAGAAGGATCCTCAAATAAAATTATTAACATCCAGTTATCAACACCTACACTGAACGAAAGAGTATATATTAGGAATATAGAGTTTGACAATTGTAGAGCTCCAGACACCAATACCATTACTATATATACTGCCCCTTGCGATTCGAAACAGGCACATGTTACTCTTGAACAAGTCACTATAAAGAATACCCACGGAACAATAAATAACTCATTAGGATATGGAGTGTATGCACGACTTCTTGGCCTTGATAGCCAGTTATCTATTGTTAATAGTACCATACTCAATAATAGTCAGTCAGGTCTCTATGTTGCTAAAATAGCAACAAAAGAGGCAGAACAATGCCAAGCAGAAGAGACATGTAAAAACTCCTGTGTAGATTCAGAAAACTATGCAGCGTGTGTAGTGAGCTGTGTAAGCCCGCCCAAAGGTGTTAGTATATCTAATAAATCTTTCATCCATAACAACATCATAGAAGCCAATGGAGGAGGGATCGATGCCTTTGGTACTCTTGATATTCGTTATAACCGAATCGAAAATAACGTTTTAGATACGAGTATTTTTTCTTCTGCCGGTGCAGGAATTAATGCTAAAGGATATTTGAATATCAATCATAATCAGGTGGCTCATAATAAAATCAACAAAAGCGAAGGTATAGGTTCAGGGGTTTATGGAGAAGGATATTCCCGTCGGGATGTTGCAGCCATAAATAACATATCCAACAATAGTATTATTGATAATGTTGTTGAAACAGATGGATTAGCCAATCCTTCTTATCCTGATGGTCGAGGTGCGGGGATGTTCATTTATACACCAAGTGGAGGCGGAAAAGATAAGCAAATAATCATGAATGTTGTTGATAACATAATCTCAGATAATCGTATCAATGGTAATTACCTTCTTGGTGGTGGTATTTACGCTTACGCTTTGGGAACTTTTACCTGGAGTAAGGGAATAATCGTCATTGAGAATAATACCATTACTCATAATGCTCTTAACGGCTTATCGAGTAGTGACGGAGGCGGTATTTATAGCGATACTAACAATCTTGGTGAAGTAATTATTAAAAACGATAATGTGTTCTCTGATAATTCGCCCAATGATATTGGAAAAAAATAATTACATACTTTGACCTCACAAAACGCATGATCTAAATTTCGATTGTATGGCAAATCAACAACAGCTCTTCCATCCTTCGGTGTATGATAATTTCATTCCAAAGACGCTAACTTCTCAAGGAGAGCTCTATTTTGTTCTTCGGTTCCAATTGAAATTCGTAAATGATGATCCATGTTGTATGGAAGTAATGGACGGACAATAAAACCAGCTAACAGTAATTCATCGGAAATTCTTTTTGCTTTCATCGAAAATTCTGCACATACAAAATTACCGGCATCGCCTATGATCGAGACTCCAAGTTGCTGCAACCCCTGACGTAATTGTTTCATACCTTCACTATTTATTTTTTTTGTTTTCTCAATATATTCATGATCTGAAAGCGCCACTTCTGCTGCATAAAGCGCAAGCGAACTGACGGTAAACGATTTTCGAAATTTATTAATTAAACCTGCAACTTCAGCACTCGCTATACTATATCCAATACGTAACCCAGCCAGTGCATACATTTTCGAGAATGTTCTCGATACTATAAGATTCGGATGTTTTTTAATTAAGCCCGTAACGGTCTGATATCTTTTATCAGTCATATACTCATGATATGCTTCATCAATAACAACAGTTATATAAGGAGGGATATCTGTAATAAATGATTCTAATTCATTATAGGAAATCCACGTACCTGTTGGATTATTAGGCGACGGAATAATGATAAGCCTCGTGGAATCATTAATAGCTTTTAAAAAACTTGGTAAATCATGATGGTAATTTTTATCTTTAATGATGACTACTTTTTTCCCTAAAGCTTGAGAAAAAATTCGATATAAACTCCATGCATGTTCACTCACTAAAAGCTCACCCCCAGAGCTCAAAAAAATTTGAATAATCAAATCAAAAATCTCCGAAGATCCAGCGCCAAGCGTAATTTGATCAGGCTGTATATTATTTATTTTTGCAATCGCTGCGTGCAATGACGGAGCTTGATCTTCCGGATAATCAGATATTACACGAGGATCGATTTTTTGGAGTGTTTCAATGACTCGTGGACTTGGTCCCAATGGATTTTCATTACTCGCAAGCTTTATAACATTCGAAAGGCCATAGGTTCTTTGAATTTCTGATACCGTTTTTCCTGGCTCATACGGAATTAAATCATGAATATAGCGCGCAATATGTGAAAGGTTTTGTTGCATACATTATATCAGGGAACCTCTCAAAAAGGCCCACCTGCATCGTTGCACGCAAAACCACAATCCTCACATACTACCCGAGTATGCTCCGGTTAAGGCTTTGCGTGCGCCTCGCATCTGGACCTTTTTGAGAGGTTCCCTGAAATACGAGTTTTTCTAAAGAGTCCTTAGGCAAAACGTGATGATGACTCGAGCCCTTTCCAGCAATCGAGATAATCTTTTTGACGAATATCATTGTTTTGTCCAAATTCTGTTACATTCCAGACATACAGACTTTCAAACATAAACGTTAAGGTATCTTTATAACGATTCGGCTTTAAATCTTCTACAATTGCCTTTTCGTATGTAGTAGCATCAGGACCATGGCCAGACATACAATTATGCAGACTTCCACCGCCTGGGACAAAACCCGTAGCCTTTGAATCGTATTTTCCATAAATCAATCCCATATATTCATTCATAAGATTCCGGTGAAAATATGGTGGGCGAAAACTGTTTTCAGTTACCATCCAACGATCGGGAAAAATAACAAAATCAATATTTGGAACTCCCGGCTGTGAAGTTAATGACGTTAAAACCGTAAAAATACTTGGATCGGGATGATCAAGATATACTGACCATACTGGATTAAACAGCGTTAAATCGTATTTATAGGGCACATAATTTCCATGCCACGCAACGATATCAAGTGGTGAATGCTTAATTTTTGTTTTCCATAATTTTCCATTAAATTTTGCAACCAGTAAAAAATCTCCTGTTTTATTTTCATACCATGCATGGGGAATTTGAAAATGTCGCTCTTCGGCAAGCCCATTTGCTCCAATAGGTCCTCGTTCAGGCAATTGAAAAGGCGCCCCATAATTTTCACACACATAGCCTCGAGCATATTTTTCTTTTAATTGAATCTGAAAACGAACTCCCCGAGGAATCACCGCAATTTCTTGTGGTTTTATTTCAATTAATCCAAATTCGGTTTTTACCAATAATGCTCCTTCTTGTGGAACAATACATAATTCACCATCGGCATTATAGAAATACGTATCATTCATTGAAGCATTAATTGCATATAAGTGTAGAGCCCCGCCCGTATGCATTGATTGATCCCCTGCTACAGCAATGGTTATGAGGCCTTGGATAAAATCAGTTGATTTTGGAGGAATTGGTAATGGACTCCAACGAAATTGCGTCGGAGGAGTTTGAGCCAATTCAGATGCATGTGAAGATCGTATCAGGCCTGAATCCATTTCCTTAAAATCACCGGCATGCATAACCGATGGACGTAATCTATATTGCCAGCTTCTTTTATTGTGAGCTCGAAGTGAAGTGAATGCACTTCCACTCAATTGCTCTGCATAAAGACCCAAGGGAACTTTTTGAGGCGAATTTTGTTTAAGGGGAAGCGCTCCACTTTCTGCTTCTGATGCAAATGTATTTCCAAAACCATACTGATATTTTATATTTTCCATCCCTTTTCCTTATATATTTCAATAACTGCCTCGGGCGTTGCTTTTTGGAATTCTGGTAACGTAAGACAATGCTTATTAATTCGATTAATTATTGGAAATTCTGAGAGATTAATACCAACACGATGTGCATTATACACCTGAGGGATGAGACAAATATCAGCAATACTCAGCATACTCCCAAAACAAAACGTTCCCGCTGATTTTTGTAATACTTTTTCGAGCGCAGTAAAACCATTAAGAATCCAGTAAGCATACCAAAGATTTCCAGCGTTTTCAGTTGCTCCTAATCGTTCTGTAAGATATTTTCGAGCAGCAAGATTATTTAATGGATGAATATCGGCAGCAATGGTGAGCGCAAAAGATAACATGTGCGCACGTTCAGCTGGATTTTCACTCATAAGTCGTGGTGTTGGATATTTTTTATCAAGGTAATCAATAATAGCTAATGATTGCGTCAGCGTTGTTTGTCCATCAACTAAAGTTGGAACACGACCTAATGGGTTTAATTCTTTGTAAGTATTCTTTTGCTGTTCCCCTTCTACTAAATGAATGTGTTGTACTTCATAAGAAATCTTTTTTATGTTCAGTGCAATACGAACTCTAAAACTCGCCGATGAGCGATAATAATCATACAGTGTAATCATATTGTTTCCTTTCATCATAATAATTCACAAATGAATAGCAGGTGTGCATGTCTACCTGTGAATCATTACCCTGTATACTTTGTTACTGTTTGTTCAATCTTACCAAAAATTGATTGTCCATTTTTATCAAACATTTCTATACGCACTATATCTCCTGCTTTTAAAAATGGCGTTTTCATTTCGCCGGTCGCAAGTTTTTCA
>JAHFAK010000055.1:8840-14884 GCA_023250585.1 Deltaproteobacteria bacterium | reverse complement strand
GGAATATAGTACTATAGATTTCTCCGTTGATAACGGATACAATCTTTGTGGTTTCTAAATGATTGAAAGCATATAGTTCTTTTCCAGAAAAGAGACAAAGAATAATAAGAGAGACAAGAAAGAGTTTCGTTAACGTTGATGTTACCAGCGCATATCTTTTTTTCATACCTTTTCCTAATGTATAACTGTTTAATTCTTTCTATAATAGAGGTACACTATTCTTATTAAAAGTTTATAGGGTTAATACTATCATGAAATGACAATGCTCATCGAGATATACGTATTATTATATGGTTGATTGTTTTGTTTGATTTCATGTCTAAACTTTATCAGTACATTTATTTTGATTAGTCATCAACAATTTGTCATGCAGCTATATATAATTTGTTGAAAAAAAACAAGGGAAAAGGTCATTGAAATTTTTCGTCAATATATATAATGAAGTGTAACTATGTTATTTCGAGAACCGGTAATCACAATTCCAAATCGTGTAAGCTATGGATGGGGTGAAGAACATTGGTTTAACGCTGATGTACAAATGCTCTTTCCCGAAAGGTCGTATTTTTTTAAGGTGCTCACCACTCGATTTCCTAAAAAAGCTCATGTGGGTTTTAATTCAGTGTATTTTCAAAAACAACACTTCATTGATTTAATAAAACAAGAACGAGATCTTGTCCGCGCATTGCTCTCTCTACTCCAGAATGGTCCATGCGGAAATAATCGATCCATTTTTGAAAATTTTAGAGAACAGTATATCAAATGGAATATTAATAAAAATGACTTCCCTATGGCTCAGTTTATTCAGACAAACAATCTTTCTGAAGTTAATAACCTCTTAAAACACCTAGAGGATACTCGTTCACAGCTTATATCATTTACTCATGCCGTAAACTTTGAAAACACAAAAGATCATATTATTCTTGTTCCCACAGGAACGATTCATTCAATTATGGGGTTGTCGCTTCAATCTCATCCAAAACAAAATCTTCCTCATAAAAATAAACATACAAAAAATGAAGCATGGATTTATCTTCCTGTATATGATCACCACGGATCCGAAGTCGATTGGTTCATTCTAGAAATTCAGGAGCTTTCTAACGACACCTATAGCTATGCAGATTTTTTTGCGTCGTTTGAATGGAAAGATGGACGTCCTCAAACGAGAAAGCCACTCTTGGATGATAATGAAATCGAAGAAATTATTGCCGATGGGTTACTCTTTGAACCAAAGCCACAAGAAGCATATATTAAAAAATCAGAAGTTATACTCGAAAAAAATGGGATTGTTTTAAAGCGTTATATTGATGATAAAGCACTATGGCCGTTTTTTAGTATTTACGAAATTACCTGTAATGAATCGGGAAAGATTGATACTCCACTTCTCGACAGTCATCATGATCTTTTTGTCGCACAAGGATCAATTGAAATTATGGTTATTACAACAGGTAAAAAATATGCTCTTCAAGCTGGAGAGGCATGTATTATTTCCGAGGAATTAGGTAAGTATACGATTAATGCTTCGAAAGATACAAAAATTTTTGTTATTGGAAAAGAGAGTGATTAATTCTCCTCTTGAATTATATAATCACATTTATTCACTACATTTTCGAATTGGCAGTGTGAACATAGATGCTGTCTGCCTTTTATAACCATCTCATTAAATGCTTCGTTTGTTACCGAAATATTTGAATCAAATTCTTTTTTGCATCCTTTACAACGCAAAAATAATCGAACGTTTCTTGTGAAAAGATGAGCTTTGTATTTGAAATATTCCGATCGATAGTTATTTACAAAAACGTTTTGATTTTCGAGAGAGGAAAGATCTGACTGCATAATATTTTTATATTTCGTTGTGGCTTCATAAATCTTTATATCGAGTCTTTCTTCTAATTCACCTAAGCTCATTTTTGTGCCCAAAAGATTTGCAAGCAGATCCATGTCAGGTTGAATTTTTTTCTGAAGGAGTATCATAAAGTCATAGTAATCCTGCCCTCTCATCGTTGGGCTTGTTAATAACGTGTGAAGGTTGTGGGCAAAATCAGCGGGAGTATTTTTGGGTTTCAGAATTTTCACTAATATTTCCTCTCTCATTGGATTTTCTCTGACCAAGACGCCATTTAACAATCAAGAAAAAGGCAATGCTCCCCACAACTATATATGCACCATATTTTGCTTTTTTTACAAATGCAATTGTTTGATCGATTTCACCGCCAAAATAATAGGTAAGATATATAATAGTTGGAACGCTAATGAACGCCGCTAAACAATCGAATAATAAAAATTTACCTATTCCATAATCAAATAATCCTGCAGTCCAATAGGTGGTTGCTCTAAGTCCGGGTAGAAATCGCACAAAGAATATTGTCTTTCCCCCATACTTTTTAAAGTAACGTTCAACAACGGCGATACGATCCTTGGTAATAAATTGCCGGAAAAATCTATGCTCGAGAAGAATGTATCCCCAGCGTCGTCCAATTGAATAAATTGTTATATCACCAGAAAGAACACCGATAAAACAAACAATTACTGTTTTATAGAGGCCTAAAGTTTTTGCATACACCAGATAGCCCCCGGCGATGAGGGTAATATCTTCTGGTATGGGAAGACCTAAACCACAGAGAAAAAGGACAATAAAAATTCCGATATAACCGAAATGTTCATAATATCCGATTAAAAAATCCATGGTCCCCTAAGGAGGTGAGGATTAACTTTTGAGGGCATCTTTACGGCTGAGTTTAATTCTGCCCTGTCTGTCTATTTCAAGGACTTTAACCGCGATTTCATCGCCTTCATGTACAACATCAGTTACTCGTTCAGTTCGTTTAAAATCTAAATTAGAGATATGAACGAGTCCTTGTACGTTAGGAAGAATTTCGACGAAAGCTCCAAAGTCCATAATTTTAACGACTTTCCCGTTGTAGATTTTTCCAACAACAACTTCTTCAGTCAGTTCGTTAATCATTTCAAGGGCTTTTTTACCTGATTCTACATCATAAGAAGCAATATTAACTTTACCGGTATCATCAACATCTATTTTGGTATTTGTTTCTTCAATAATACGTTTTATATTTTTTCCTCCCGGCCCAATTAAATCTTTAATTCTTTCAGGAGAAATAAAAATAGTCTTAATTTGCGGCGCATAAATAGAGATGGTCTTATGTGGTTCAACAATTGCCTTGGTCATACTATCTAAGATATGAAGTCTCCCAACACGAGCCTTTTCGAGAGCTTCTTGAACAATAGCCTTGGTAACACCCTCAATCTTAATATCCATCTGAATCGCCGTAACACCGGCAGAGGTTCCTGCAACTTTAAAATCCATATCTCCAACATGATCTTCATCACCTAAGATATCGGTAAGAATAAAAACATCATTGCCTTCTTTAATGAGTCCCATGGCAATTCCAGCAACATGAGATTTTACGGGAACTCCCGCATCCATGAGCGATAAACTTCCACCACAGACCGTAGCCATAGAAGAAGATCCATTGCTTTCCCAAATATCAGATACAATGCGTAAGGTATAAGGGAACGTTTCACTATCAGGAAGAACTTGAGCTAAGGCTCGTTCTGCTAAGTTACCATGGCCTATTTCTCTTCTACCTGGACCACGTAAAAAACGCGCTTCACCCGTTGAGAAAGGAGGAAAATTATAATGAAGCATAAATTTCCGTGAGCCTTCTCCGGTAATATTATCAACTCGTTGTGCATCTTCACTCGTTCCAAGAGTCGTTACAACTAAAGCCTCTGTTTCGCCCCGTTTAAAAAGTCCTGATCCATGCGTTCGAGGTAACAATCGAACGCGACAAGAGATCGGCCGGATTTCATCCAAAGAACGTCCATCGACTCTCTTTTTTTCTTTTACGATAGCACTGCGAATAATTTCTTTTTCTAAATTTCCATAAATTTGCTGAACCGTAAAACTTTTATCTTCACCAGCTCCGTCATTTATTTGGGTAACAATCTCTTCAAAAAGAGTTATAACAGCGAGTTCTCGATCCTTTTTCTTCTTAACTGTTAATGCTTCTTTCAGTCGATTATATGCCAGATCGCGTACTTGCTTATAGAAATTCGAATCGATTTCTTTTTTTACAACAGCCCATTTGGTTTTACCAATACCATGAGCAAGCTCTTCTTGAAGTTTAATTAATTCTTTGATTTTCTCATGACCAAAAAAAATAGCTTCAAGAACTTCTGCTTCGGGTTCAAAACGCGATTCGCCTTCAACCATTGTAAGAGCATCTTTGGTACCTGCAATCGTAATATTGAGTGTGCTTTTTTCTAGCTCAAGTCGTGTAGGATTAAGAACTAAATTTCCATCAATTTTCCCAACGCGAACTCCCGCAATAGGCTTTGTATATGGAATATCGGAAATGATGAGCGCCGCTGATGCTCCCGTGATGGCAACAATATCGGGATCCGCAGTCGGGTCGTACGAAAGAACAGTTGCAACCACATGAGTCTCATTATGATAATCATTCGGGAATAAAGGTCGAAGTGGTCGATCTATTAAACGTGATGATAAAATTTCTCGATCAGATGGCTTTCCTTCCCTCTTCATAAATCCGCCAGGAATTTTACCTGCGGAATAACTCTTTTCAATATAATCAACGGTTAAAGGAAGAAAATCAATAGCGTCTTTAGCCTGACGGTTAGCACATGCGGTCACTAAAATTATTGTATCTTCATACGAAACAAGAACTGATCCATTAGCTTGATTTGCAATGCCTGTTTCAATTGAGAATTTTCTTCCTCCAAATTCACTCGATACCTTACGTGTTTCCATACTACAGTCCTTTTCTATCCAGTTTACTGATAATCTATTTACTTTCTGATACCAAGTCGTTTGATAAGCTTTGTATAACGTTCAACATCGCTTGTACGAAGGTAATTGAGGAGCCTTCTTCTGTTTCCAACCAATTTTAAAAGGCCTCGACGAGAATGAAAATCTTTATCATGTGTTTTGAAGTGTTCGGTTAAATATTTAATTCTGCCAGTCATTAACGCAACTTGAACCTCTGGAGATCCCGTATCATGTCCGTGTGTTTGATAATTTTTAATTACTGATTCTTTGTGTACATGCTCTACACTCATGTGTCTTTACTCCTTTACTTATGTATCGAGTGATCCCTAACATACGAGAACAAAGATGTAAAGCAAAGAATTAGTGAAGATTATTCATTGACCTCTACACTGATTTCTACAATCATATTTACAATATAGTAATGTGGTTTTTAGAAAGACTCGCTCTTTCTTATATAGCCCAATATTTTAACCCATTGACTTTATAAATTATCGTACTAAAACGCAAGAATGTCTGAAATAATAATAAAATGTACTTTTTATAGGAGCATTATTTTTCCTTTAAAAAAAAAGCAATCTACGGTACTATTTTTAAATTGAACGAAGGGAATTAGGTATGCCATTAATTGATTCACCTGAAGCGACAAAAAGGCTTGCGCGTGCAATTGCTTCAGATATTATGCTTTATAATGAAGAGAAAATAAAAAAAGGGTTAGAAGAAGATACTTTCTTTGAAGTTCTTGAAAAAGAAATCACTGACGGGGAAAAGCTCTTTAACTCGCGGATTGAAAAAAGCATTCTTGCAAGCACAAACTATTATGAAAAAGCAATCGTTGATCTTATTATTCGAAATATAGGAATGAGGGTTACGTCAAAGATTTGGTGAAAAGTGGTGAGCGCTGTTTAAGTATTTTTGACATAGTTTTTGTTTGATTATATATAGATTAATTCAGGTAATTAGAAATATGAAAACATCGGCATATAATATATCATTAACCTTCCGGCAAATATTTGACCTTGTTAGACAGCTTCCAAGTAGCGAGAAAATTAAGCTAACAAAAGAGCTCGAAAAATATATTATTGAAACTAAGCTCACCTCTTTATTAAATGCATTCAAAACAGACGACTTGTCGCTTGATATCATCGATCGAGAAGTTGAGACCGTTAGACAAGAGCTGTATGGCCGGGCAAAAAAAAATTAAAGTTATCTTTGACACAAATATTTGGATAAGTTTTTTAAT
>JAHFAK010000055.1:0-8740 GCA_023250585.1 Deltaproteobacteria bacterium | reverse complement strand
TGACAGGAGATAATGATTTACTCGAACTCAAGAAATTTAAATCGGCTAAAATTCTCAAACCTCATGTATTTGAAAAAGAAATAATATAAAATCGAGATGTTCTTTTCTAAAAAAATTATTGTAGAAGATACCTGTGCCGAAAAAAGAATAGATTCCTTTATTGCCTCAGAACTTAATATTTCACGAAATCAAATTCAACAATTAATTCTCAATGGTCATATACTCATAAATAACAATCAGATAAAAGCACATTATAAATTACGCCCTGGGGACGCAATAGAGATTATTCTTCCCAAACCAAAAAAACTCGAAGCAGAACCACAAGATCTTCCACTTGATATCATTTATGAAGATAAAGACATCGTTGTTATAAATAAACAAGCAGGTATAGTCGTTCATCCTGGCGCGGGGAATTATGATGGCACATTGGTAAATGCTCTTCTTTTTCATATTAAAGATTTATCAAGCATTGGAGGAATCATTCGTCCAGGAATTGTGCATCGCCTGGACAAAGAGACATCGGGTGTGCTTGTTGTTGCAAAAAACGACAAAGCCCATGAATTTCTCAGTCGCCAATTTAAAAATCACGAAGTACAGAAAGAGTACCTTGCTATCTGTTATGGAAATCCAAAAGAAAATGAAGGAAGTATTGATACGAACATTGGCCGCTCAACATCTGATCGGAAGAAGATGGCAGTCCTCACAAAAAAGGGAAGGCCCGCCATAACGAAATGGAAGATTCTTTCACGATCAAATAATTTTCTTTTGGTCCAAGTCAATCCTTCAACCGGAAGAACTCATCAAATTCGGGTTCATCTTCACTACAAACACATGCCCATCATTTGTGATACAACGTATGGATATGGCAAAATTGAATATTCCAAACTTTCTTCTTATATTAACCGTGTTGCTCTTCATGCTCATTCCCTAAGCTTTCGCCATCCACAAAGTAATGAGTATCAGACTTTTAAAGCAGAACTTCCGTCTGACTTTCAAGAGGCTCTTGTATTCCTCAAACTTGCTCTCCCTTTACAAAACTAATAGTTTCAGGTATCTAATATAGAGCTCATAAAGATTTTTAGATATTTAACTTCTACACATGTAATTTAGGAGGTAGCATGAGTGACAAACAAAACGAAATAATGAATGCTTTTAGTAAACTCCGAGGAGTAGTTACGGGGAAAATTGAAAAAAAGCTCAAAAATATTCCTCTCCCTTCCAAAAAAGTACTTGAAAAAAGATTCAAAGACATCACAAAAAATTACGAAACTGAAATTCAAAACTTGAAAAAGAAATATGAGAAAGATCTTCATTCACTGAGAAAACTTGCAGAAGATATTATTTTGGACGGCGTGGCTCATTTAATTGGGTCTGAATCAAATACGGCGGGAAAAAGGCAAGCTTCGTCGCATAAAAGAAATTCAACGTCTACAAAAGCACACAAAATAACTTCTCGAGAATCTAAATAATACAACGTGCACCAGGTACAAACAACTCAAGCGATTACCGCCTATCTTGTAGGAACAATTATAGGTAAAGGAAAAAAAGAAGAAGTAGAAGATCATCTTGCCGAACTTTCACGCCTTGCCGAAACACTTTCAATTAAAGCTGCGAGAACGCGAATTATAAAATTGGAACATATTCATGCCGATACTTTTATCGGAAAAGGCAATATTGAAACAATTCGAAATGAAGTGATTACTCATGAAATTGATTATGTAATATTCGATGATGAGCTTTCTCCCTCTCAAGGTAAAAATCTCGAAAAAATTTTTGAGCGACGTGTTCTTGATCGAAGCGAGGTTATTCTTGAGATATTCAGAGAGAACGCTCGAAGCCGAGTTGCAAAAACACAAGTTGAAATTGCCCATTTACATTATCTTCTTCCTCGACTGAAACGACTCTGGACTCACCTCGAACGTCAAAGAGGAGGAATCGCAGCCCTTCGCGGAGGTGTGGGAGAAAAGCAAATTGAAATCGATCGCAGAATTGTAAAAGACAAAATTGCTCTTTTAAAAAAAGAACTACAGTCAATTGATAGTGAGCGACAGATTCAACGTCAAAAGCGTCTTGAGTTTCATAAAGTTGCCATTGTTGGGTATACGAATGCAGGAAAATCAACCGTCCTCAAAGCCCTTACCGGCGCAGATACCCTTATTGCAGATAAGCTTTTTGCGACTCTTGATGCAAAAGCCAGAGTTCTTGAATATCCAAATAAACCAAAAATCATTATAACCGATACGGTTGGATTTATTCGAAAACTGCCGCATCAATTGATTGCGGCTTTTAAAAGTACTTTGGATGAAGTTATTACAGCTGATGTTATTTTAGAAATAGTTGATGTCAGTAATCCCGCGTATGAAGAACAGATGCAGGTTACGAGTGAAGTTCTCAAAGAGCTTAATGCGCACGAAAAGCCAATGATATATGTATTCAATAAAATCGATGTTCTCGAAAGCTCTCTTCTATTACATTCACTCAAGCGTACCTATCCTCAATCAATCGCAATTGCAGCAGCAAAAGGAGAAGGGATTTCCCAGCTTAAAGACTTCATTTATGAAACCTTAGATCGTACCCTCATATACCATGAAATACGTATTCCCTATAATCAATTCAAGCTGATTAACTACATCAAAACAAATGCACATGTGCTTGAAGAAAAATATGAAGAAGAGGGGATTAGCCTCAAATTAAAAGGATCTAAAGAAGTTATCAATCGACTAAAAGGGTTATGATGTTAATTATAGCCCAAAAACAACTCGAGTTAATTACTCAACATGGAGAGGCAACATATCCTTATGAATGTTGTGGGCTTTTAGCTGGAAAGAAAGAAAAAAAGAAATGGATCGTTTATCAAATATTTCCTATGAATAATGCAGAAGAAAAAAGAAAAAATGATCGGTATGTCATCAATGCCGATGAACGAAAAGAAACCCATAAAAGAATCACATCTCTTGGTTTAGAGCTCATTGGTTTTTATCATTCACACCCTGATCATGATGTTTATTTTTCTCAAACCGATTTAGAAAGTTCGGAAGAATATCAATTTGGACAACCATGGCTTCCTCCAACATATGCATATTTGGTTATTTCAATTAAATATAAAAAAAAAGAAAATCATGGAGCATTTATAGTTAAAGAAGGGAAATCACAAAAGATAGATGTAATGGTAGAGAATTAATAAACGTAGATATTTATTGTCATTGCTTCGCTGCGCTCGCAATGACAATAAATATCTAGTAAAGGAGTAAATATGTCAGTGATAATACGAATCCCAACACCTCTGCGGCCAATGGTCAATGGGGAAGCAGAGCTTAAAGTCGATGTGTACACCATTGCATCCATCTTTGATACTATTGAAAAAAATCATCCGGGATTTAAATCACGTATCTGTGATGCAGAAGGGAATATCAGACGTTTTATTAATATTTACATCAATGATACCGACGTGCGGACACTTATGGGAATCAAAACTCAACTCAAAGATGGAGATACTCTTTCCATAATTCCTGCTGTTGCGGGAGGAAAGGCGCAAACATTTCAAGAAAAACTCGCCGAGCTGAAGAAAACACAAAAAGAAGTTACGCCTGAAGAAGTAAAAAAAAGAATCGATGAGAAAAAAAAATGTATCATCATCGATGTGCGAGAAACAGAAGAATTTAAAAAAGGCCAAATTCCTGGGGCGATGCATATTCCTCGAGGATATTTAGAACTTAAAATTGAATCTCTTATTCCCGACAAAAATACGCATATAGTTTTACATTGCGCGGGCGGAACTCGTTCGCTTTTAGCAGCTGAAACGCTTTCCCAAATGGGCTACGTTTCATGCGAATCTATGAGCGGCGGATTTGGGGCATGGGCACAAAGAGGATTTCCAATAAAAGAACCCATAACACTGTCCGAAAAACAAAAAGCTCGTTTCTCTCGCCATCTATCTATTCCAGAAGTAGGCGAAGCTGGTCAGATGAAACTTTTACAAAGCAAAGTTTTACTCATTGGCGCTGGCGGACTTGGTTCACCAAGCGCTTATTATCTTGCTGCCGCAGGAATAGGAACATTAGGTATTGTTGATTTTGATGTTGTCGATGAATCCAATTTACAACGCCAAATTCTTCATACTGCGGATCGGGTCGGCGTTTCAAAAATCGAATCCGCGAGGAAAACGATTCAGTCGTTTAGTCCCGACACCAACATTGTTCCATTTGAAGAACGCCTGACCAGTACCAACATCGAACGTATTCTCCAAGGTTTTGATATTATTCTTGATGGCAGTGATAATTTCCCAACCCGATATTTGATCAACGATGCGTGTGTACGTTTAAAAAAGCCATGCGTTCATGGGAGCGTGTATCGCTTTGAAGGACAAGTAACGGTTTTTGATCCATCTCGTGGAGGGCCATGTTATCGATGTCTGTATCCTGAACCACCTCCACCGGAAATGGCCCCTTCATGCGCTGATGCTGGAGTACTCGGTGTATTACCAGGAATTATCGGATTACTTCAAGCAGTAGAAGTAATAAAGATTATCATCAGTATTGGAAAACCACTCATCGGCAGGTTAATCACCTACGATGCTCTTGATACGTATTTTAAAGAATTTAAATTAGCAAAAAATCCTGCCTGCGTTTATTGTGGAGAAGGCAAAGTATTTCCTGGCTATATTGACTATGAAGAATTTTGTAGAACTCATTAATAAATATCCTCTTCTCAAACTCGTTGGAGATACGCCTCTCATAGAAATTAATCTTTTTAAGAAAGAATTTCCCTCTGCAAATATTTTCGCGAAAGTTGAGTGGTTCAATCCTGGAGGTTCGATTAAAGATCGCCCTGTCATGCATATGCTTCTTGATGCAATTCAACGAGGTGTGCTTACCAAACATACAACTATTCTCGACTCATCATCGGGTAATGCAGGAATCGCGTATGCAATGATTGGAAACGCGCTGGGATTTAACGTGAAACTCGTTATGCCCACAAATGTGAGTCGTGAACGAAAACTCCGCATTGCCGCGCATGGCGCAGAAATGCATTTTACCGATGCATTTCTTGGTTATGACGAAGCATTACGAACATGCCATCGAATGTATGAACAAAATAAATCTCAGTATTTTTTCTGTGATCAATATTCAAACGAGTGGAACTGGCGTGCTCATTATATGACAACAGCAGAAGAAATACTTCGTCAGACACAAGGCAAGCTTACTCATTTTGTCGCAGGTGTTGGCACCGGCGGAACGATTACCGGTGTGGGAAGAAAACTCAAAGAAATAAATCCAAAAATTAAAATAATAGCCGTGTTGCCTGAAACATTTCCCGGCATCGAAGGGCTTAAGCCTTTATCACATCCCGATGATATCAGACCAAAAATTTTCGATGAATCACTCATTGATGAATGGGTAGAAACATCAAGCGAGGATGCGTACGAGTATTGTCATAAACTAGCGCTGCATGGTCTTTTCGCAGGCCAATCATCAGGAGCATACATCAGCGCAGCTTATAAAATTGCACAGCGTGAAAAAACTTGTTCGATTGTTACTCTATTCTCAGATCTTGGCGAACGGTATATGAGCACAGGATTATGGGATACGAAACAAACAATACTTAAGACGCAGTAGACGTGGGGCGTACGAGATGCTTCTGCAATCGCATTTGCGCAATCTTTCTATCCTTTTCTGAAAGAATTTCTTCGCGACGCTTGGTTGCTTTTTTCCATTCTTCTATGATGCGATCTTTTTCATGAAGGCGGAATTCTTTTTCTTGTTCAAATTTTTCAATGAGCCCAGAATATGAATTCAATACTTTTTCAGCAAAACTTTCAGGAATATAGCGTTCTCCATTTTTTGAAATCAGACCTCCGTTATTGGCCTGACGGAGAAAATCATGCGTATTTGCCATAAATAAAAGGAGCTCTCCTGTAATTTTCATGCCAACAGCGACGAGTTGCCCAAATGCTAATCCAATAAGCATTCCCAAAGCAAAAAAAAGAATATAAGGAAGATTATAAAGAAGGGCGCCTAGTAATGCCACGAATGAAAAAACAATGCAGCTCAGAATAATACCAACGTAATGATAAGTCTTGAGAATGCGGGCTATCGTACGACAATAGCGAGTTGAAAAAACATCGTGAGAAAGACGTTCCTCCATGAAGCCTCCTTCTGGTTAAATTTGGTAGTGCTGTAGAATTAAACAAGAAATCCATGATTGTCAAATAAACTCTGAATTTTCTCAGGATGAGGTGGGATGGAGTAGTCTGTTCTTTTTTATTTTCTATCGATCGCGCTTTCCTGTTCTTAATAGTATTATGGAAGCGACGTCGATAGAAAATAAAAAAGAACAGACTACTCCATCCCACCTCATCCCTTAAATTTATACCTTCGAATTTTTTCTTGCTTTTTGATGGGAGTAATGGTTTATATCCGCAGAGATTAAGCACGAGACGAAAATGGAGGTCTAGAAATTTATGAAAAAAGATATTCATCCAAAATACGAAGCGGTTACTATTCAATGTGCTTGCGGAAATGTAATTGAAACAATGTCTACGAAAAAATTTACTAAAATAGATATTTGTTCCAATTGCCATCCATTCTTTACTGGTGGAAAACACAAATTCCTCGATACTGAAGGACGAATCGAAAGCTTCAAAAAACGCTATGCAAAGCACTACACAGCAAAAGTCTAAAAATTGTCCAAAAATGAATGTGGGAGGACAAGCCGTTATTGAAGGCGTGATGATGAGATCACCGCGTGCTATGTCTATTGCCGTTCGCCGTGCGAATAAGGAAATCAACACCAAGCTCGACAAATGGCAATCAGTCGCAGAAAAAATTACCTTTTTACGCTGGCCATTTTTTCGCGGGGTAATTGTTCTCATTGAATCAATGATCAATGGAATTCAGGCTCTAAGTTTTTCTGCACAAAAGGCTATGGAAGATGAAAAAACATCGCAGAGTAGCGCTGAAACCAATTCACCCAATGAAGGCAAACTTGAGAAGGCCGCGATTGGTGGATCAATTAGTTTAGCATTTTTTGTAGGAATTTTGCTTTTTGTTGTAGCTCCTCATCTTATAACAGAACTATTATTCAGAAATACAAACATATCTCTTCAGAATATTTCATTTCATCTGGTTGATGGGGTGATCAAAGTTGTAATGTTCGTGAGCTATATTATGGGAATATCTTTTTTTAAAGATATTCGTCGGGTATTTGAATATCATGGAGCTGAGCATAAATCGATTTTTACATATGAAGCCGGCGAAAAGTTAACTGTTGAAAATGCAAAAAAATATACAACACTTCACCCACGCTGTGGAACTTCATTTATCATTACCGTACTTTTATTTAGTATTCTTGCGTTTAGCCTTGTGTATCCTTTTTTACCTGAATTTGGCAGCATGAATATATATCTCAAAAAAGGACTTTATATTTTTCTAAAAATCCCATTGCTTTTTCCGATTGCAGGAATTTCATATGAATTCATAAAGCTTTCAAGCCGATTTCAAGATACATGGTGGATAAAATTATTCATATTTCCAGGATTATTGCTTCAAAAAATTACTACTAAAGAACCAAGTGATGATCAACTTGAAGTAGCGCTCGAGTCGCTTCGTGCAGTATTGAGAAAAGAAATAAGCCTTGGCGCACAGATAGATCCATCAATTCTCTAGCTCGCCACTAATCATATGCAAAAACAATTAGAAGATATTTTAAAAAAATACAATGAACTTACTGATACGCTGAATGATCCTCAAACAGCGAAAAATCCACAACGCTTACAAGAGTTATCAAAAGAACATGCGCGACTTTCAGAAATTGCGCAAACATACATACAATACAAAGATCTCACGAAGCAAAGAGATGACACAAAAATTCTTCTTGAAAATGAAAAAAATGGCGAACTCTTTGAGCTTGCTACAATGGAATTCGAGGAATTAGAAGAAAAAGTTCACAGCTGTGAAGCAGAATTGAAAAAACTTCTTATTCCCAAAGATCCTTTTGATAGCAAAAATACCTTCCTCGAAATTCGTGCAGGCACCGGTGGCAATGAAGCAGCGCTATTTGTCGGCGATCTTTTTCGTATGTATTCGAAATTTGCCGAACATGAAGGATGGCGAGTTGAAATTATCAGCTCAAATGCTATTGGAATTGGAGGCTATAAAGAAATCATTGCACTCGTCTCGGGTAAAAATGTCTATGCAAAATTAAAACACGAAGCAGGAGTGCATCGCGTTCAGCGTATCCCGCTCACCGAAGCACAAGGCCGTATTCATACATCCGCGGTTACGGTTGCCGTATTACCAGAAGCAGAGGATGTTGATGTCAAAATTGAAGAAAAAGATTTACGAATCGATGTGTACCGATCGAGCGGTCCAGGTGGCCAAAGTGTTAACACAACAGATTCCGCCGTGCGTATTACTCACATCCCTACAGGTCTCGTGGTAGCGATGCAAGATGAAAAATCGCAACACAAAAATAGAGCAAAAGCCCTCAAGGTCCTCAAGGCACGTCTTTTTGAATTAGAAGAACAAAAAAAACGTGATGCTGAAAGCGCCGCACGAAAATCAATGGTCGGTACCGGCGACCGCAGCGAACGTATTCGAACGTACAATTTTCCTCAAAACAGAATGACCGATCATCGTATCAATTTGACGCTACACAAATTAGATTTAATTATGGAAGGTAACCTCGATGAAATTGTTACCGCCCTTGTCGAGTATTATCAAAGTAAAGCCCTGGCAGGGTA
>JAHFAK010000054.1:1779-14951 GCA_023250585.1 Deltaproteobacteria bacterium | reverse complement strand
TTAATATAGCTACTTATAGCTACTTTGTCAAACCTTTGATATTGCTACTGTTAGTGTAAGGGTAATTGTGTAAAATTACTTGCACTAACTACTGTTCATATGTCGGTCCCCACCTTTTGTCCCTTAGGGTTTCATGCCGAATTTGGAATTGCACGAGATGATATACCGGAGCAAAAGCAATTTTCACTTGGAGGCATCTCGAACATTCGCGGGATTCCAGCGGGAGAAGCATCATATACAGGAAGAAATAAATTCATTGCCGGTCTTGAATATAGACACCCCCTCCTCTTAAATCTCAATCTCAATGCAGACAATTGGTTTCGTCTTACCAAAATTAAAGGCGCCTTATTTTCAGATACGGGGCGAGTTACCCAAATCGTTCTCGAAGAACGAAATGCATTCCTTGATCCCTCATTAACAGTACCAAACGATATTCCCGGGGTCTTTGATGTGCAACACTTTAGTATTGATGCTGGTTATAGCTTTCAGATTTTTTTTGATCTCATGGGAATACGAGAAACACTCTTTAGAATCGATGTAGCAAAACAACTCGATCATTTTAATGAAGAATCAGTCAAAGTATATTTATCTTTAGATCAGCCGTTTTAGACAGTTACTACTGCTTGGACATTTCCAAAAGAAAAGTTATCCTTCAAAATACAATCGCCGAATTCCTTGCTCAAGGCTTGAAATAACTGACACTAATCGTGACTTATGAGGGTAGTTGCTGTCTTGTTCAATATAGGAGGATTCAGCCAATGCTCGCAAGGAGCTACAGGGAATCTTTTGTTCACGGGAAATCAGAAACGCGTGGCGTTTATCTTCTTCTAATTGTTTTTTTAACTTTTTCGTAAATGGAGCTTCTCTATCATTCACTAAAATATTAGCTTCTAAGATCCGGCCGCTTGTATATTGTGTAAGATTCGCTGATCCAAGAAATGTTATCTCATCATCAATAAACATAAGTTTTGCATGAATCATTTTTGGATAAAAATAAATGGTGAGATTTTCGGTCGTTCTTTTAAATAAATAGTTAATTATAGTTTTATTGAGATTATCAACGACATCAGCTTTCAGCGGCATTATAATTTCAACGTTAATCCCTCTTTGACTTGCGCGAATGAGTTCATCCGCAAAAACATAATCAGTGAAATACGACATCTCTATACTCATTTTTTCGCGAGCACCTCGTATGAGTTCAAGAAACTTTTCTCGTATATGAGAACTCGTTTGTGTATCTACTATAAAATCAATTGGACATCTATCATTACTACCCAATCCTTTTAGTCTCTTAATAAAACGTTGAACGAGTTCAGGATTATCAAGCATAACCATATAATCATGCCAAGTTTTATAATATTCATCTCCAATATTAATTCCTCCAAGAATGAGTTTTTGTAAATCAAAAATATAAAATTTAGAATGATCATTGAGTTCCTGATCGGTAAAGAGTTTAATATTGGGATGTTCTAAAAGTCGTTTGTATAGTTTATTTTCTTTTTGAAATGGATATGAACGAAAGATAAAGCGTTTGCTGTAAAAATATAATGAAGCTATACTCAAAAGATACAACTTCAGATTTTTCCTATAAATATTTTTATTAAAAAAACTTTGGTTATTTCTATCACCAAACTCAGCGACTGCTCCAAGCTGATCTTTCACAATAGTGACTTGGACGCCTCTATCAGCAGCCCTAAGAAGCATCGTTGCCATCTTATTGCCAATAAAATCATCTCGCCATACATGGACATTAATATAGACTGATTTCTTGGCTTTTCTAATATTCTTGAAAATCTTTTTAAAAGCCTTTTTCCCGCCGATTAAGAGATGAAGTTTTTTTCTATGTATGGACATGAGTAATAATCGAATCCTTTGTTTTAGCTAATTTAACAATCCATTTTTTGTCAAGTACCCGTTTTTTTTGAATATCGATTAAGACAAAATGTAATTCTTTCATTACATTTTTTTTCTTGAAAACACATAACTATCAGTAATCATATAGAATAATTAATGGCATGCCATTTGCATTACTTCGTTAAAGAGGCTGTTGCGAAATTGTGAAGGTCTTTGGAAATAAGGGTGAGAAAGGAATGGAAAGTCCCTAGTTTTTGGAGCATAGGTACATAGTACGCATATAAAAGCAGATGTAAGTCCTTCACGGCAAGCGGTATCGAATGAGAAGGCGCATATAAGCTATGAAGAGAAGAATCCGAAGGCATGGCGGAAAGAGAAACCACAGCCACCGAGTGATCCAGATGCATGATGGGGAGCAAAGAATTTGGACAGTGATGGCTCTGAATTTGAAACGTATTGCTGCGGTAACGTAACGCTGATAGATCTTTGAAAGATATAAGCTGAGGTGTAACTTTTTTAACTTTAATACATGAAAGGAGTTTCTATGAAACAAACAAAAGGAAAGAACAGAAAAAAATCAACCAAAAAAGTACAAAAGAATACTTTACGTGTTCGTTCTATGGGGGCAGCTCGATACGATATTTGGCAATAATTTTTTGTTACATTGTTGGGATTGTATTTTTTCTATTAGGGGGAAGTAACATATAAACTTCCTCCTAGTGTAACTTTTTATACCTACCCAATAGTTACCATTCAATGGTTAAAGGTGCTTAAAAATTAACATGAAAAAGATGCTTACCATGGGTATTTCCCTGTCCATTATCGGAATACTCAAATATTTTTCTAATCTTATCGATACCTATTTAATCTCACCATTTGGAATTGAGGCTATTAGCGCAGTAAGCCTATCAGGATTAGTTATTTCAATGGTGATCTCATTTCTCTTAGGTATTAATGTCCCCAGCCATTCTTTTTTTAGTAAAGAACTTGCTCGAACAAAAGAATCACTCGGAGGTGATGCAGTATCCTCACTGAGTACTCATTTATTTCATATGACCTTAATTGGTTTCATTTTGGGGTTATTTTCTTTTATGACTATAAGCGGATTGTCTCATTATATTAGCGCACTCATCTTTACCGGTATATCTGGTTATGAAGCTCGGCAAGGATTTGATTCATATTTACAAATTGCAAAATATTCCATCCTTATGATGCCTGTAATTTTTGTTTATTTTGCTTACCTAGCAACGATTGGTCAGACAAAAATAATCATTACCCTTTCGATCATATCTACGGGAATAAAAATATGTAGCACATGGATATTGATCAATGGATTAACGTATATCAATGTTCCAAGCTTAAAGATACAAGGTGCAGCATTAGGAACTATACTATCAGAAATATGCCTTGTTGGCTATATTTTATGGAACCTTATGAAAGGCAATGCGCTGGTATTTTCTCTCATTTTGTTCAAAAAATATTTAGAAAAAGCAGTAATAATGACTTTTTGGCCAGGAATACAAGCTTTTATAAGTATCCTGATCTTACTCATTTTTAGAAATCTTGTAGGTCAAATGGGGATAGTTTATCTAGCCTTTACGAGCGTTACTCTTCAAGTTATCACCATGAATAGAATCATCCTCTTTGGTTTTGTACGATCAAATGCAATATCGTTTACCAATGCTCTTAATGCGCAAGAATTAGGAACAGCAAAAGAGCATTTTCAGAAAGGTTCACTTTTATGTATTGGAGGATCTATCGTTTGTAACCTTATACTTTGTTTCTTTGTACAGTCAATTTTAGCAGCATTTTCATTAAGTCCATCGAAAGATTTCAATATGGTCTCCTGGTTTATACTTTTTGCATTATTCAGCATATTAGAGTTAGCTGCTTTCAATTATGAAACGATTGCAAAGTTAAATGGAGCAGAAGTTTTTGTCTCAATTTCTGAGATAATTTTACAATTTTGTGTTCTATTAATAGGCAGTTATTGTTTTGGGATACTTCTACAATTTGGAGCCATTTCTATGTGGAGTTGTTACTTATCCCTACAAATTATTCTTGTAGTGGTTATGTATGCTCAAGCAAAAAGAGTATTGCAGTCTCATATTCAGGAGATTAATTCATGACCGGTTACAATTCACTATTAGCTCAATTTAGCCCTCATAAGGCAGTGCTTGTTTTTCTTACCGACTTTAAACTTACTGAAAAACATACAAATACCTTATTAAGCTCCGCATCACGCTATTCTACTGTAGTTTTTAATATTGACTTTGATTATTCAAAGGTTTTGGAGCTTCTCTGTTGCTTAAAAAAACAAAAAAAAACAGCTGTATTTGTGTGTTATTTTCTTAAACATGCCTCAATTATCAAGGGTCATAGTCTTTTAGAAACAAACAATAATTATTCTTTTGCTCGTGTTGAATTACCTATAATTGATTTTTCCCCTTCTCTTGAACAAATTTTTTACATTCACCATGTAATAGATCGTTCAGACTATCAGAGACAATCTATTACAGCTAAAAGATTATTTCGTTATCTTCAAGAATCGGTTCCATATAGCATTACGATAAAAACAACGGGGGAACTTACAATAAATGACCGTATACCATTATTTGAATTATACGGCCCACTGGGTAAAGGAGAACACCGTATTTTACCGGGAGGTGAAGTAGCCTACACAGGAAGTTCTATTAATGGCACATTTACTATTAATGGTGCTCTTCTTGCAACTCCCTTACATCCAAGAGGGCATGATCTTGCTCAAAGAATAACAACATTAAGTAAACATATACCTAATGACCCTATTACACTGATGATCAAGAATGGAATTATACATCATTGGACTAGTGTAGGTGGTCTCCATCGGCAGATTACTACAATACTTAACAGTAGGCTGTATTATAGAATAACTGAAGTTGGTTTTTCATTTAACTTTGCAGTTAAACAGTTTATTCATAATTGGCCCGCTTCAAGTAACGAAGGGCATCCTGGGGTTCATGTTGCTATTGGAGGCGATCCTGATCCTGATGAAAAAAATGTTCATAAAGAACTTATTCATGTTGATTTTATGAGTACTAATACGTCTGTAAAAATAAATAATAATATATTTAGTTAAACCTATGCTACATTTTTCTTCTCCAAATAGTATAAATCTTCATAAAAGGCGTGTGTTTTCTTTACCAGACTTTGCTCAAGTAAAAAACTTTCTTGACCATGATATTGCAGAAGCTATTTATAAGGAAGCATCAATAACAAAGTTTTCTGATTTCTGTGTATTTTTTGAAGGAGATACTATCCTAACTAAATTTGGTAAACCTGATAGGGAAAAAATATTTATTAGTATTCATAAAAGAACAAAGAATAAGATTAAATCAATAGATCTGCTTTGTAAGTACATGCAAATGAACGAAACAGTACTATTGTTATCAAATATAACAGGATTACCACTAACAAAAATGCGCCCACTCAACAGTGGTATATTTATTAAGATGGTATCGGGTAATTTTCTTGAAGATCATACTGATTTTGGACCATCAAATAACCACACAAAACTCGTGATTAGTTTGTCTTTAACAAAGAATTGGCAAAAATCATTTGGTGGGGCTACCATATATCATTGGGGAAGGTTTAAAAAAAGGATTTTCCCTCGTTTTAATGAAGCTGTTTTATTTATCCCTCATGAAAAATCATTACATAAAGTTGTTCGGGTTACCGAAAAAGCAAATGTTAGTAGATATACTATGACTTTTCATTACGTATAATATTATTTTAAAGAATGCCCCTTATGAAAAAACGAGCATTAGACTATTTTGATGAATACTTAAGTAAAATAAAACATTCCCATAATATTCAAATTATTCTCTTTTATGATCCAGGTTATTTTAGTACTGATATTATTGATGCATTTCGGGAAATGAATGCTATGGTTATTAATGCTCGTATCTGTAATAACGCCTATGAAACGGTGAAAAAAAATCACCGTAAAAATAGTATTATGTGTATTTTTGAATTTACGGTGGAAACAATCTTTCCAAAAGACAAGTCAAATTTTCGGTATATAGAAAAAAATCATACGTCAGCTGCACTTACTACTTTAGAACTACCTCGTTATAATCTGACACAAGTACAGGTAACAGAAACTTTAGAACGATGGCTTAAAGACTCTCCTTTTGAGCACCTTAAAATTGCAGATTCATTTTTTGAAAAACTTGAAATGAAGAAAAATCCCTATTCATTAAAATTTATTACGGGGAAACAAGAAGTGTTCTATAAATTAACCGTTGAAGATATCAGTCCAATTATGGAAATATCAGGGCCTTTGGAGATAGGAGATATTCGATTTGCTCCAGCTGCAGAGTTATATTATGGAGGGAATCAGATTAATGGCTCATTACTCTGCAACCGCGGAGCTTTGAGTATTCTTCCATTTCGTTCTATAAATCGTGATGAAAAAGATTTGTATGAAAATATATTATATGCGGGGAAAATGTTGAAAGATGATTCTGTATTATTAACAATACAAGCTGGAACTATTATTTCTATTGAATCAGAAAATTCATATGTTGAAAAGGTTTTTAATGATATACTATTTAGTCATTACGCCTTTACTTCAATAGTAGAAGTGGGGATTGGATTAAGCACAACGTCTTTTCCTCTCATATATAATTGGGGCGCTACCTCAAATGAAGCATCATTAGGGATGCATCTCGGTATAGGTGCCGATCCTACTAATGCGAATAATACTACAACAAAAATGCATTTTGATTTCATTTGCCCACAAGTACAAATCATGGTCAATGATCAGCTTTTTTATAATAATATTGAACCTAGTACAGCACCACGTTTAAATTGATGGGTAGAATTTTTTAAGGTTAATTCTTGCATCCTTTGTTGTAAATCTCCAAGTAACCTTATGGTGCTTTTTATTTTTCTCTTTCTCCCACAGAGTAATCTCGTGAGTTAAGCTCTCCCGATCAGGAATTCTCCTATCTAAGCACTCTCTACTTAATACACTAAATCCGATTTCAGCCATATTCAACCAACTCGCATGCTTGGGGGTATATTTAAACTCTATACGGTTTAACAAAGATCTCGCTTCTTCCGGATTCAAAAATTCATAAAAAAATTTAGGGTTGTGTGTTGATAAATTATCTAACACAAACGTAACTCTTTGAGCTTCTTTGTAGTACTTTTCCATGAGTGATTTCATCACATATACCCAATCTTTTCGATCATGAGAGGTCAAAACATCAACGTGGCGAAATCCACTCATGGGTTCTAAAAACATAAACAAGTGACCAACTCCATTGCGTTCGTACTCATAGTCGATTCGTTCCGGTTGACTATAGTGGACCCCGAAAACTAGACAAGAAGAGACCCCTGAACTAGGGTGTCAGAATGGAGGTTTAGTTATGGGGATGAAGAAGAATCACGGTAATGAATTTAAGGCAAAGGTAGTATTAGCAGCATTAAAAGAAGACCGAAGTCTAACGGAGTTAGCGTCAGAATACGGAGTACATCCGATTCAGATAGGAGTATGGAAAAAGCAGGTCAAGGAAAGTGTATCGCATCTTTTCGAGAAAGGGAGTAATGCGAGAGGATACGAAAAAGAACAAAAACAATTAATCGAGAAACTGTATGAGAAGATAGGACAGGTGGAGGTGGAAAATGATTGGCTTAAAAAAAAGCTTGGATTTTAAGTACGGAGGAAAGATGGGATTAGTTTCAAAGGACAAGGAGATAAGCATTTCTCGGCAGTGCGAGCTTTTGGGACTGTGCCGATCACGGTTTTATTATCGAGCGGTAGGGATCGAAGCGGAAGATGTATTGTTAATAAATTTACTGGACGCCCAGTATACGAAGACACCCTTTTACGGGAGTCGGAAAATGGTCATATTTTTGAAGGGATATGGATACTCGGTCAATCGAAAACGAGTACAGAGATTGATGCGAACCATAGGAATAGCGGGAATATGTCCGGGTCCGAATACGAGCAAGCGGAGACAGGAGCACACCATTTTTCCGTATCTTCTTCGGGGGTTAACAATTGTACGACCCAATCAGGTATGGGCAGCAGATATCACGTATATCCGACTTATCCATAGAGCCGCACGGCTAAAGCCGTGGTACCATTTATTACCCTCCTTCGCCAAAGGCTACGGAGGGTATCCGCCTGTAAGTCCTGGGGCGACATCCGCAAAAGCTCCCGCGCATTCACCCACGGCATATGCCGTGGTACTCTGCGAAGGCGGATAGGAAACTCAAATGTCCAATGCGACTGTCATTGCGAAAACCTGAAGGGTTTGAAACAATCTCTTCTTACATATGCACGATTGCGAGTTTATCCCGAATCTGCTTGAGATTGCTTCGTCGGACAAGAAAACGTGTCCTCCTCGCAATGACAGGTGAGGGACCATGCTCGCAATGACAACGTGCGGTCTTCTGTCATTTCGAGCGTCTGCGAGAAATCTCAGTTTTTCACACCTTCTGAACTGGTAGATTCTTTCTTCGTTTTCAATAGACACCTTTCCCTTACATTAAGTATAGTAACTTCATAATTTTTCCAAAGGAGGATCCTATGAACACTACTAAAGAATTCGATACTGTCCTTAAAGAAACGCGCCTTTTTAAACCATTACCTGAATTTTCTAAAAATGCTCATATTTCTTCCTTAAAAGACTATGAACGAATCTATAAAGAAAGCATTGAGCATAATGAAAGCTTTTGGGGAAATGTTGCCGAAGAACTTCATTGGTTTAAAAAATGGAAAAACGTTCTCAATACCAAAGAAGCTCCCTTTTACAAATGGTTTGAAGGTGGCAAAACAAATATTGCCTATAATGCACTTGATCGACATCTTACTACAGCGAGAAAAAATAAAATAGCGCTTCTGTGGGAAGGCGAGCCAGGAGATAAAAAATCTTTCAGTTACTGGCAACTCACGCAAGAGGTAAAAAAATGCGCGCATGTTCTGAAGTATTTAGGAATACAAAAGGGCGATCGAGTCATTATATATCTTCCTATGATTCCTGAACTCGCCATTTGTGTTTTAGCATGTGCTCGTATTGGGGCTGTTCATTCAGTCATTTTTGCTGGCTTTGCAGCTGATGCAATTAAAGATAGAATTGATGATTGCAAAGCAAAACTCGTCATTACTGCCGATGGCGGTTATCGCCGCGGCAAAGTACTGCCACTAAAAAGTACCGTCGATGAAGCTATTAAGGATTCAGCAACAATTGAAAATGTTCTTGTTATTAAACGAAAAGAGGATGCGGTATTTCCCTGTACACTACAAAAAAACAGAGATCATTGGTATCATGAGCTGTATCACAAAGTTTCTTCAGAACATGAAGCAGAGGTAATGGATAGTGAAGACATGCTCTTTTTACTCTATACCAGTGGCACAACAGGAAAACCAAAAGGTATTATGCATACAACGGGTGGTTATATGACGTATGCATATCTCACCTCAAAATATGTTTTTGACCTTCATGATACCGATGTATTTTGGTGTACGGCAGATATTGGTTGGGTTACGGGACATAGCTATCTTGTATATGGACCTCTGCTCAATGGCGCAACTGTTTTGATGTATGAAGGCACCCCACAGTTTCCCGATGAAGGTCGTTTCTGGAAACTCATTGAAGATTATGGAGTAACTATTTTTTATACCGCTCCCACAGCAATTCGAACATTTATGAAATGGGGAGATGAATGGCCCAAAAAATATAATCTTTCATCATTGAGACTTCTTGGAACCGTTGGAGAGCCAATTAATCCAGAAGCATGGATGTGGTATCACAGAATAATTGGCAATGAAAAGTGTCCTATTGTGGATACATGGTGGCAAACCGAAACCGGTGGCATAATGCTCACACCTCTGCCTGGAGCAATTTCAACAAAACCAGGCAGCGCAACCCTTCCCTTCTTTGGTATTGAACCAGCAATTTATACCAATGATGGAAAAGAAACGGATGCCGGTTACTTGGTAATTAAAAATCCATGGCCTGGAATGCTTCGAGGTATTTATGGAGATCCCGACAGATATATAAAAACATATTGGTCAAAATGGAATGGAATTTATTTTCCTGGCGATGGAGCACGAAAAGATACTGATGGATATTATTGGATTCTTGGACGAGTCGATGATGTCGTCAATGTTTCAGGACATCGTATTGGAACCTCCGAGCTTGAAAGTATTTTTATCGAACATCCTGCTGTGGCCGAATCCGCGGTTATTGGAGCACACCACGAGGTTAAAGGCCAAAGCCTTATTGCATTCGTGAGTCTGCGATCAGGCCAACAATCAACACCAAAATTAGAAAAAGAACTTATGAATTTAATTGAAACAAAAATTGGAAAATTCGCCTGCCCTGAGCGGATTATATTTTCAGCCGATGTTCCAAAAACACGTTCGGGAAAAATCATGCGGCGATTGCTCCGTGATATTGCTGAAGGACGAGCATTGGGCAATGTCACCACGCTTGCTGACCCAGCAGTGATCGAAACACTAAAGACACAGTATAATGAAGAGTAATACTAAGTTGCATTCAAAATGATAACAAGACGGCAAGGAGAAGGCGACGCAAACGTACGTAATGAGTACGTTGAGGAGCCGACGACGAAGCCAACGCAGTTAGCGTTTGAATGCGACTTAGTATTACTTGATATGATGAAGTAAGTTATTTATATTCGAAAAAACCTTTTTTAAAGGAGAAAAATATGGTTACACGATCACAAAATGATTATAATGGTTTCAAAGAACAAATCCAATCTGAACTCATGACCCACGAAATTATTACGAATAATAAATATACCAGATGGTTCAAAGAAGCGGATTTATCACTCCAAGAAGTTCGTCATTTTGCAGTTCAGTTTTCCGTATTTTCGAATTGGTTTATGGTTGCTCAACTCAAAAAAGTAATCAATGCTTCAAGCCTTGAAGAAATGAGAAAATCAAAAGAAATATTAGCAAGTGAATTGGGAACGGTTTTCAATAATAAAAATAAGAAAAAAGAAATACAAAAAAACACAGAAAATGATGAAGAAAGTATTTTAGTAAGCACCGAAGGAACCGTCGATGGAGGACGTTTTCTGTTTAAAGCCGCACATTTTGAATGGATGCTTGATTTTGGCAGGCCGCTCGATTTGGGATTTAATGATTTAGGAAAACGAAAGCATGGGACAAAAACAACCCTGCATTTTATGGATGAACTCGATCGTCTTTATGGAAGTGAAGATTTCAGTGTTGGTTCTGGTGCTAGCTATGCCGTCGAAAATTGGGCAGCCGCTGGATTTTGGAAAGAATTAATTCAAGGCTTAGAACGATTTAAAAAAAATAAACTTCCGAATCTTCCGCTTAGCTTTTTTAAATGGCATGATAAAGTTGAAGATCAGCATGCCGGCCATACTCATGATGAACTCAAAGAAGTTTATTTTTACCCTGAATTTAGTGAAGAAAAATTTATAAAAACCGGAAAAGAAATGCTTATTGGCGTACAAACCTTTTGGGACGGACTTAATAACGATAGATTGAAGAGATAAAGCATTCTGCAGGATTCGTGAAAACGGAAAATTATCTTAATGAAAAAAAATCTTGCCTATATTCTCTCGCTGAGTTTTCTTTTTATTTCACTCGTCCATGCTCATGATAAAGAAGTTACCATTGTTATTTTGGGAACTTCCGATCTCCATGGACGAATTTTTCCGTGGGATTATGCGCACGATGAAAAAGATACGGCCGCAGGGTATCTTAAAATAGCTTCTGTAGTAAAAGAAACACGTGCACAATACAAAAATGTTATTCTCGTTGATGCGGGTGATACTATCGAAGGTAACTACATTAATCTTTTTCATAGAGAAGCAAAAAGTCCGATTATCGAAGTCATGAACGATATTGGCTACGATACCTGGACACTGGGCAATCATGAATTCAATTTTGGATTAGAGATATTAGAACGAGCCGTGAAAACATCACACGCAATGGTATTAGGCGCTAATATCTATAGTACGACAACAGGCAAACGAGTATATGATGCGTATAAAATTAGTACGAAAGATGGAATTAACATTGCCGTTATTGGCATGATTACACCCAACATCCCTCGCTGGGAAGGAGCCTACCCAGACCATTATGTCGGACTTGAGTTTAAAAATCCTGTTGAAGAAACAAAAAAAGTACTCGAGGAACTACAGGGTAAAGCAGATGTCGTCGTTGGAGCATTTCATATTGGTCTTGATACTGAGTACTCTCATTCTGATGGCGTTCGATCTATTATCGAAACAAACCCACGGCTTGATGTCGTTGTCTCAGGTCATGCGCATAGAGATATTCCAGGAATTACCATTGGTACGACTCTTGTAGTTGATCCAAGTTATAAGGGCGAGCGAGTATCAAAGATCGTTCTTAAACTCCGTAAAAAAAATGAGGAGTGGAAAATTGTAGAAAAAGCTTCAGAAAATATAGACACAAGAAAATATGCAGCTGATACAAAACTGGAAAAAAAATATGAGTGGATTCATCTGGCTTCTCGACAGGAAGCAAATAAAATTATTGCAGAAGTATCTCAAGATTTTTTAAAAAAAAGAGAGCTTCTTCCCGGAATTTCTCTTTTACCATTACAGGATAATGCAATTAATGATCTGATTAATACCGTAGAATTATATTTTACCAAAGCTGATATTGCCTCCAGTTCTCTATTCAAATCAGATATGAATATTAAAAAAGGCGCATTTAAAAATAAAGACATAATTAATATTTATAAATATCCCAATACTTTAATTGCAGCAAAAATTTCCGGTAAAAAATTAAAAAAGTATATGGAATGGTCAGCGCGCTATTTCAATACCTACAAACCGGGCGATGTAACGATTAGCTTTGATGGAAATATCCGTCACTATAATTACGATATGTTTTCTGGTGTTACTTATGAAATAGATATCTCGCAAGAACCAGGAAAACGAATCAAAAATTTAAACTTTCAAGGTAAACCGGTAACTGATGATATGACATTCACTATTGCTATGAATAACTATCGATTTGGCGCACTTGCTCACGATGGCTATTTGGAAGAAAAAGATAAAGTCTTTGATTCCCTTGAAAAATGGCCAGATGCAACCATGCAAACGCTGATTGCCCAGTATGTACGAGAAAAAAAAGTTATTGAACCTAAGGTTGATAATAATTGGAAAATAGTCGGCGCTGACTTAGACCACCCTATGAAAGAAAAAATTTATTCGCTCGTACGCGCACGAAAAATTCATATCCCACACGGGGAAAATGATAGCTTCAATACTCAATCATTGAATGTCTTTGA
>JAHFAK010000054.1:0-1679 GCA_023250585.1 Deltaproteobacteria bacterium | reverse complement strand
TAAATTTCTGTTTTAGAATTTTATTAAGTTCTTCAAGAATTTGCTCATATTGAGGTAAATTTCTAATTTGTTTTTCTAATCTAATTTTCCAGGTTTTTATATAATCTTGTTTTTTAAATTCACGTAAAAGATTATGTAAATCAAAATTATATCCCCATTTTTTACTAAATTCTCCCCTAACCTTATGAGTATTTATTTTCTGTTTCATTAAATAGTATAAATCAAAAATGTCTCTCGGCTCATTATCAATATCTAATATTCTTCCAATTTTATCACTTATAATTGATTCGAGCGTATATGTACGTATCATATTATTCTTGTTTTTGAATTCATCAAAAGTAAATACTATTTTTTTCTTATTATGTTCTGGTATATAAGTATCTTGTACTATATCAATTTTTAATTCTTTCGTTACTTGTATCTCAGTTATAATATCGTATAAAACAAATAGTTGTAGTCTTCCATTATTATATTCTCTTCTTTGATCCAAATGAAAAGGATAATCTGAACTTATCTTTGTAAAGATTTTATTAATATTTTTTTCATACTCATCAAGTGAATATTTTTCATTAACTAAAAAATCCAAATCTTCTGAATATCGATATGTAGAAAAATACATTTTCTTTAATGCAGTTCCGCCTCTAAAAACAAGATTGTTTCTCAAATACAAATCTTTTGCAAAGTAATAGAGTAAAAGTTCTATCAGAAAATCCTTTTCTATTATTTCTTCAAAAACTTCTTCTTGAGCTGCAATTCTTTGAATTTGAGAATATGTAATCATAGTTTTAATATTTAATAATATTTAAAATTTGTTTCTGTCCAACATTATCAATAAGTCTCCATTTATTTTCATTTAATTTCTTCTTATCTAATGTTGAATCGAATAAATCATATCGATCCTTAACATATTCTTTTAAAAATTTTAGGATATCTTCTTTATTAATATTTAATATTTCTAAAATATATCCTAAACGCTTGGCAATTATATTTTTATTATAGAGGTGAACATAATCATGGAGTTTATTAAAATCAATTTTATCTTTTACTATCCATATTCCCTTTGCGATTTCAGTAATACCACCGCTGTATTCTGGATGATAAAGAGAATCTAAAATAGTCTTTTCCAAATCTGATACTTTTACTTTTTCAGACCTCGTTACCCATTCTTCTTTAATACCCCACATAAAATTTTTATTAATAAAAACAAAAGTAACTTTTCCGTTCATTTGCTTTGGTATAATTTGTCTTTTAGCTGTTGCAATATAAAGTGTATTCAATGGCTGTGTTAACATACCTCTAAAACTCATAGCTGAATAATAAGCTATATAATATTGTTTAGAATTTACTATTTCTCGTCCAGCAACATATAAATTACCCGTATAATTATTTATATTTCCCATTTCTTGCGGAATAATTAAAAATTTACCTGCTTTTAATCTTGATATAATTTTTCTTGTTACTAATTTACTCAAAAAATCAGTTGTTTCATTATAACTTTTTTTAAGAATTTTTTGAGCATCAGAAATAGTAAAAATTATCTTATTTTGATTATACAGTTCACTTATAAAATATGCGCTTAATTTTCCTAATGTTTTCATAATATCAACCCTTTATGTAATACTTACATCTTTATATAATGTATTTTATACAATAATAGTCGATATATCAAGAAAAATTGT
>JAHFAK010000003.1:44953-60030 GCA_023250585.1 Deltaproteobacteria bacterium | reverse complement strand
CATATAACTGCATCATAATGTAAACGCATTTTGATTCCGAGTAAAGTTTAAAACTCATAAGAAAAATTTCTTGATTCACCAGTTGATTTTGCATAATCATTGGGATCTTTCATGCGGGTGTAACTCAGTTGGTAGAGTGTCACGTTGCCATCGTGAATGTCGCCGGTTCGAGTCCGGTCACCCGCTTTGCTCGAGCAGTTTTAAGTTGTAAGCCGTAAGTTTTTGGCAGTTTCTCATCTCTCTATGCAGTTTATATTAGACATCTTAAGGCGAATTGGATCATTTCATGTTTTTCTACTCGATTCTTTTAAAACACTTTCCAAAAAGCCTCTGTATCTCACAGAAATTCTCCATGAAACATCGACAATTACCCTTCAGTGTTTACTTCCCGTTGCAATTGTTCTTACTCCATTTGGGATGGTTGTTGCCTTACAAGGCTTTAATATTTTCAAAATATTTGGCACCGAATATATGGTTTCAGGACTCACGTTTATTTCTCTTGTTCGAGAACTTTCACCTGGCGTTACTTCCATTATGATTGCCGCACAGGCAGGAAGTAGCATCTCAGCCGAACTTGGAGCCATGCGCGTAAAAGAAGAAATAGACGCGCTTGAAGTAATGAGTATACCTTCCTTGAAATATCTCATTATTCCAAAGATTCTTGGCCTCTCACTCGCCTGTGTTATCGTCAACATGATTTCGCTTATGTGTGGTATTCTTGGCGGATATTTGGTTGCCGTTCTTATGAAAGGCCAATCAAGCGGCGTTTATTGGGATAATCTCTTTATATTTGCGAGTTGGTTTGACCCGGCGTTTTGTACCCTCAAAGCATTTCTCTATGGTCTCATTATCGCATCCCTATCATGTTTCTATGGATATAATGTTAGTGGTGGTGCCCGCGAGGTTGGTATTGCAGTCAATCGCTCGGTTGTAAATTCAATTTTAGCCTTTATATTTTTAAATTATTTTTTAACAACACTCTTTTTTAATATTGTGCACTTGTAAAAATGGAGTCTTCTAAGAATTGTGAAGGAAGAAACTACAAATGAATGTCATTCCCGCGAAGGCGGGAATCCAGAAACAAAGTTTAATAAGACTGGATCCCCGCCTTCGCGGGGATGACAAACGAGAAGGCTTAACTATGAAAACGATTCAAGAAATAAAGCAGTTTGGAATTTTCCTTAAAAAAATCGTACGCTCGAGCCGAGGAAAAGTTGAATATAAAAATATTCTCAATGAATCATTTATGATTGGTGTAGAATCTCTCCCCATTGTTATTTTTGTTTCTGCTTTTATTGGAACCAACTTGGCGCTTCAAGGCTATAATGCATTTAAAAGTATTGGCGGACAAAATCTCGTTGGTATTTTTGTCTCACTCGCAGGCCTCCGTGAAATGGCACCTATTGTTGCAGGAGCCATGGTGGGAGCAAAAGCAGGCTCAGCTATTGCGGCAAATCTTGCGACCATGAAAATCAAAGAACAAATCGATGCTCTGGAAGTAATGAGCGTTGATCCCATCGCGTATCTTGTTATTCCAAAATTTATTGCAATTATCATTACCCTTCCCCTTTTGGTACTCATTGCAAATTTCTTTTGCATTTTCTCTGGTTACTATGTAGCAATCTACCAACTCAATGTCGGAAGCGGAATTTTTTTGGATAATATACGAACATTTACTTCTCTTTCCGATGTGCTCATTGGCCTTATTAAAGGCTTGACCTTTGGGCTGACGATTTGCATGGTATCATGCTATTGTGGGTTTCACTCTGATCCAGGGCCTGAAGGCGTTGGACGAGCAACGAATCGAGCTGTTGTTGTGGGATGCGTACTTTGTATTGTCTTAAATTATTTTGTAACGGCAATATTTTATGATTAAATTATATTTGTCATTGCGAGCAAAGCGAAGCAATCTTTAACATTATTAGATTGCTTCGCTTTGCTCGCAATGACAATTGTGTACTTATGATTGAATACCGAAATATACATAAAAGCTTTAACGGAAAACCGGTTTTACACAATATAAATTGTAAAATCGAAAAAAATAAGACAACGGTTATCGTCGGTCCTTCAGGTGTGGGAAAAAGTGTTTTTATTAAACTCCTCATTGGTTTGATGAAGCCTGACAAAGGAGAAATATTTCTTAATGGAAAATCAATTACCGCTTTGAATCAAGATCAGCTTTTTGAACAAAGAAAAAAGTTCGGTATGATGTTTCAAGATGGCGCACTTTTTGATTCCCTTAATGTCTATGAAAATATTGCTTTCCCTCTCAGGCGTCACACCAAATTTCGTGAATTCCAGATAGAAAAATTAGTAAAAGAAAAACTTGAAATGGTCGGACTTTCAGGTATTGAGCAAAAATTACCAGGAGAACTTTCGGGAGGTATGCGAAAACGCGTAAGTCTCGCGCGAGCAATTATTCTCGATCCAGAAATTGTCCTTTTCGATGAACCCTTAAGTGGCCTTGACCCAATGATGTCAGATATAATTGATGAATTAATTATTAAGACTAAAGAAAAGCTTGGAGTCACGTTTATTATTATCAGCCATGATATTGTTGGAACACATAATGTCGCCGACTATATTGGAATGATCTATAATACCGAACTTATAGAATTTGCGACAAAACATGATTTTTTTCAAAGTAACAACGAAATTGTACAAAAGTTTTTACAACGCAATAGAAAAAAGATAGGATAGGCGTATTATTTATGAATAACTATTTCAAAAAGTATAAAAAAGAACTTCTTTTAGCGTTCTTTTTTATCATTGCTCTTTGCTCATTTATTATACTTACTTTTAAAATGGGAGCTTTTTCATTTCTCAAAGATACGTATAGGCTCCAGGTTCATTTCCCAACCGTCGTTGGTCTCGTACCAAATTCTGATGTATATGTGTATGGAGTAAAAGCTGGCAAAGTAGAAACCATGGAAATTGAACATGATGGAGTATTACTTACACTTGTCATTGATTCCAATGTCAGTTTATCAAAAAAATGTCGTGCAGAAATAAAACCAAAGAGCATTCTTGGTGAAAAATATTTAGAGATTACCTCGCCAAACGGAGGATCTCCCTATCTCGCTAATGGAGATACTATAGAAAATGCGATGATTCCCATCGATATTCAAGATCTTGTCACAATTCTCGGGGATCTTGTAAAAGTTCTTCGTAAGGAAGACGTACAAAATATTAAAACTATATTGAAAGATCTAACGGGTATGAAGGTAACGGTAAATAATTCACTGGATACGCTTAATCAAACCCTTACTACAAGCCAAGCTACAATGGAAAGAATTAATTCTCTCATCGACAATAATTCAGGAAATCTTCATCAATTGATTTCCAATTTAGAACAATCATCGAAAAGTCTGAATAAAACGGCATTAATCCCAAAAACCGCAGAGCTTATGGCAGCAGTAAATAAGGATTATCCAAAATTAAAAGAAGACATCGATGACTTAATTGCATCACTGAAAGTCGTCCTGGATAACCTTCCTGAAAATCAACAGAACTTCAATGAAACCGCGAAACGTCTGCGAGTTACGTTGAAGAAGCTTGAAGCCATTGATTATAATGACCTCAGAGAACTCATCGATGAAACAAAAGAATTCCTGAAAAAAGAAGGAATTAAGGTTAACTTCTTGTCGCATTAACGTTGATTTTATGAACAACATATGATGTTTTTACCCTATGAAGGCTAAAGAACATAAAATTACCTGGCAAGAATTAGTAAAAAACTTTCCAGATGAATGGGTAGCACTTGTCGACTATACTCAAAAAGGTGCTGAAGACATCGAAGGAACTCTTGTAGTACATCATCCTGATAGAAAAAAATTTCACAAAGCAGTTGGCCGTGTAATTCCTAGATATAAAGATATGGCACTTCTTTATACTGGAGAACTAATAAAAAATCCTGAAATTCCTCTTTTATGGCAGATTTCCCATACAAACTAGATAAACGCCTTATTACTCTCCCTGTTATCATTTATGGGAAAAAATATAAAACTATGGGAAGATTTATACTAGATACAGGAGCTTCATTTACCATTATAGATCATAGCCTCGCAGAAGCTATTGGTTATTCAGCTCGTGATGGCATTGGTCAATCGACTGTCTCTTCTGTTCTCGGAAAAGAACAAGGATATCGTCTCATACTTGAATCTCTTGAAACATTGGGAAATAAATTCTCAAGAATTGAAGTACGTTGTCATGATCTCCAAGAACAAGGTATTGAAGGACTTCTTGGCATGAATTTTCTTGAAAAATTTGATTGGTGTATACATCCTCAAAAACAAGTAATTAGTATTCATCAAGTATAATCATTTTTTAACTCCACATGTTTCATCTTGATAGACAAAATTTTGTGTGATACGTGTCTGTCCTCATGCGACTGTAGCTCAACTGGATAGAGCGACTGACTTCGGATCAGTAGGCTGCGGGTTCAAGTCCTGCCAGTCGCGTTACTATTTCAATAATCTATTTGCAAATAATCTAATTATGTCCTAAAGTTAGTGTTTATTCCTTGAAAATAGATTTTTTTTCCTTTAAAAAATTGTGACAATTTTATTATGAGTAATGGATTACAAAATACAGAACTGGAATTAGAACAAGAAATGCAGGAAACGTTATTAAATCAAGAGATTCTTAAAATTAAAACTCCGAGTGTAGAAAAAAATCAACCTTCCAATATTGAAGTCTCACCCGCACAACTTGAAAAGGCAATACAGGCTTCTGCTCGCTATCTTTTAAACGAGCAACACCCCGATGGATATTGGCACTTTAATCTCTACGATAACATCACCCTTACGTCTGAATATGTAATGTTTATGTATCTTGTGGGTGTAATTAACAAAGTCCATCAGGAAAAAGCATGTCAGCACATTATTGATACTCAAAACAGCGATGGAAGCTTTAGTGTCTATTACGGAGCTGAAGGTGATTTAAGCGCTACAATTGAAGCATATCATGCACTAAAACTTGCCGGTTTTAATAAAAACCACCCTGCTCTCATCCGTGCGCGAAAGTTTATTCTTGATCGTGGTGGAGTCACGAGCGCTCGGGTTTTTACCAAAATTAATTTAGCAATGTTTGGAGAATATCCCTGGGAATGTTTACCCAATATGCCTCCTGAACTTATTTTACTTCCTAAAGGCACTCCCTTTAATTTTTATGAATTTTCGAGTTGGTCTCGCGCAGTTATTATTCCTTTAACGGTACTCTATGCATTTAGACCACTGTGTAAAATACCCAAAGAACAAGGGGTCTCCGAGCTCTTTTTGCCAAACCTAAAAAAATCAGATTATCTTTTCAAACCTCAACAGGGTTTTTTAACTATTGAAAATCTCTTTATTAAACTCGATAGATTGACTCACTTCTATGAAAAGTCAAAATTAAAACCATTACGTAAACGTGCACTTAAAAAAGCAGAAGAATGGATTGTGTCGCATCAAGATTATTCAGGCCATTGGGGCGGTATTTATCCAGCAATGATGAATTCTTGTTTAGCTCTTAAATGCCTTGGATATAAAAATACCGACACCGAAATCAAAAAAGGCATACATGCCATTGAGCATTTTTTAGTAGAAGAAAAAAATTCTCTCTATTTACGTTCGACCGTTTCACCCGTATGGGATACGGCAATTACTCTATCTGGTTTAAAAGAAGTTGAAGGACTCAAAGAAAAAAACGCTCTTCAAAAGGCAACAAATTGGCTTATGACAAAACAGGGTTTTCGCTATGGAGATTGGTATGTAAAAAATAAGCGCAGTCTTCCCGGTGGATGGTCATTTGAATTTAATAATGATTTTTATCCTGATATCGATGATACGGCTTTGGTTCTCCTTGCCCTTCATGGACTCGAAGTTGCACCACAGTTTAATCTGAAAGACTCCATTAAACGAGGGATTGATTGGACACTGTCGATGCAAAATAAGGATGGAGGATGGGCGGCTTTTGATAAAGATAATAAACGTGAAATATTAAATAAAATTCCTTTTGCTGACTTAAAAAGTCTCTTAGATCCAAGTTGTCCTGACATTACCGGACATGTACTTGAAGCATTAGCGCCCTATGGATATACATTAAATAGTCCAGAAGTCATCCGTGCTATAGAATACTTACAAAAAGACCAAGCAGAAGAAGGCTGTTTTTACGGACGATGGGGAGTTAACTACATCTATGGAACGTCCGCCACCCTTTGCGGTCTTGCCGCTCTTGGCGAAAACATGAGTAAGCCGTGGCTCAAAAAAGCTGCTCGATGGCTTATCAATAAACAAAATCCCAATGGCGGCTGGGGTGAATCATGTAAATCATATGACTCAAAAGAATATTGGGGTAAAGGACAAAGTACACCAAGCCAAACCGCATGGGCTATAATGGGTCTTATAGCTGCTAATTACATCAATCATCCAGCGGTACTTTCAGGAATTAACTATCTTATTACTACACAAAATCCTGAAGGCAACTGGGATGAACGTGAATATACGGGGACCGGATTCCCTCGACATTTTTATCTGCGTTATGGTGGATATAAAGATTATTTTCCCTTAATTGCATTAACTCGATTTAAAAAACAGAGAGCTCAGTGATCCGCGGCCAATGCTCAGTTGTAAAAATTATACTTATATCATGGAGTATTTTTCTTCTTTCATGTACTTCAAAAAGCTCTCATGAAGAAACACATCATCTCGTTCAAGCTATTACATATTTAAAAAGTCATCATTTCGAAAAAGCAAAAATAGAATGCGAAAAAGCGTTGACAAAAAATCCATCAAACCCTTACGCTTACTATTTTTTAGGAGCGAGCTATTATTTTCAAAGTGACTTAGATAATGCACATTTCAAATACCTACACGCAATAAATCTCGATAAAAATTTTATTTATCCATACATTGAGCTTGCTCGAGTCAATTATGAACAAGGGAAAGAGCACGAAGCAGACATGTATTTAAATGATGCCGAAGAAATACTACTTAAAAAATCATTTATTAAAAACCAATCATTGGATTACAGAGTTATTGATAATGATCAGGATATAGAATTTGAAGTATATATGCTGCATGCAAAAATTTCTTTAAACTTAGAAGAAATACAAAATGCAGAAAAATATGTTCAAAAAGCTTTACACACACAAGAAAAAAATTCTTCAAATAGTACAGCAGCAAAGAATCTCTTAGCTTCTATTTTTATTATCGAAAATAATCCCTCTGAAGCTCTTACTGTAATTTCGACCATTCAAACAAAAGATGAATCTATTGAAACAACAAGAGAGATCATAAAAGAGATAATCGGAGGTACGGTAGATTCATTAGCATTTAAGTATTATTATTTTGGGCAGCACAAAATCATCAAAGATCAAAAGGCTGCTCTTGAATTATTAGAAAGAGCTTCAGCAATAAGTCCTTTTTTTACCGAAAATAATTATATGCTCGTTACCGTCTACCTAAACAATGATTTATACGAGAAAGCCCAAGATATGTGTAATAAAATGATCCAACATAATGCACTTGATATTCGTTTCAGACAGGTGCTTGCAGGCATATACGAAAAACAAATGAAATTTAGTGATGCACAAATTATTTTTAAAAGCATTGCTAGAATTCAAACTCAACAAAAACAAAGTACAGAAGAAACAATTAACTCGATAAAAAAAATTGATAATAAAAAAATAGTAAAACAAAAAATAGACGCCTATATAACATCTCTACAAAAAAGACATTTTTTTGATCTGTATAACATGCAATCCAACTTTTCGAAAGAGCAAATCAATGAAATAGTCTTTGAAAAAAAAATAAAAGAACATTGGCCTCATCAAATCGTTCTCTATCTCATCAATGAAATAGAATATATTGACGAGACCCATATGTTGGTAAAAGCAATGCTACATGAAGAACACGAGAAAAAAATTGTCATTATAAAGAAATATTTCATTCTCGTACAAGAAAAAGATAGTTGGTTCTTTCTCGCACCTGAAGATCAGACGATACAACAAATTTATTTGGATGAAAGAAAAGATTTGAAGAAAAAACTTGTCTCTACTCTTCGCTATAATTGATCGGATGTTCCCGATGATCACGACCATCAAAAGTAAGCAGTAAGCCTTTATCTTGTATTTTTGTTTCAAGATAGACGGATTTTTTCCAAATGTGATGCAGAGCCTTGAGTGTATCTTTTGATTTATCAAGTTTTAAATCCGAACCAATATGTTTATGATAGAGATATAAAATACCCTTTCCCTCGTAATTACCATCACGTAAGAGAATAATGGGATTTCCTAAATTTGTCAGAGAAAAAAGAATTTTCTCTTTTACTTTACGATGATCTCGATCCTTAATAATGTAATGCCCTGTTTTTTGATCAAGCTGATAAATAAAAAGCTTTTGTTCGACACAGAATTCTTCAGTTAAAAATTCATCAAGAAACATGATATCGTTGTATATTTTTCGCACATCAAAGACCTTTTTAATGCCGAGACCTAAATGTTTATCCCATTTACTTCTCACTTGGATATCTTCACATGATTCAAATTCCTGGCCAAATTTTCCTTTATCCCATCGATCTTTAATATGACGAAAGAGTTCCACTCCCATTTTATAGGGATTAATTCGTCCTGGCGAGGTAGCAACTGTTCCTGAATGCGAGAGTGCATAATCAATAACTTCATCATCACGAAGGGCATTCTCAGTCATAATTTTTGAATGCCAAAATGTCGCCCATCCTTCGTTCATAATCTTTGTCTGCATTTGTGGAAGAAAATAATAACTTTCTTTACGGACAATCGAAAGAATATCATGCTGCCATTCTGAAAGATCAGCATTATGGACTAAAAAATTCAGTATATCTCTTTTTTCGTCTATCTTACTTACAGTTCCTTGATAATGCGTATCAATGAGATTATCAATCGAATGACTGTAATCTAAAAAATCTTCAATTTCTGAAAGCCCATAACGATCGACATAGTTTGATATTCGTGTTCCATGGTTTGCCATTTCATCAACCATCTTACGGTTTGTATGGCCAAAATGGGCATTGTTTTTAAAAAAATCAGAATGGGCATACACATGAGCCATAACAAGTTTCTGATCGAGCGGAGTATTACTTTCAAGTAAATATGCATAACAGGGATCATTATTAATAACGAGCTCATAGATTCGGGATAAGCCATACTGATAGGTTTTAGAAAAACGATCATATTCCATACCGAAACGCCAATTACGATAACGTGTAGGAAATCCGCCGTAACTTGCAATTTGACTCATTTCATCAGAGGTGAGCATTTCGAAAATTACTTCAAAGAAATCAAGTCCAGCTGCACGAGCATATTCAATAACTTCTTCTCGCGTTGACTGTAAGTATGATGGTAACAATTATTTTCCTTTTTTTAAAAAATCTTTTATCGATCGATAAATATCTTCTTTATTTTCAATCTTTGAAAGTGTCATTTTTTCTTCATCAGAAAATGATGCTTCTAAATCTTTAATAAATTGGCCACTGCCATATTGGCTTTCTACCTGGCCATACGAAAATATATTCGAATAAGGAATAAGCTTTTTTTTCAAAATCTCAATACACGCCGAGGTATCATCGCCCGACCAATTATCTCCATCAGAAAAATGAAATGGATAGATATTCCAATTATCAGGGCTGTATTCATTTTCAATAATGCTAACACATAACTTATATGCAGAAGAGATAATAGTTCCACCGCTTTCTTTAGTACGAAAAAATGTTTCTTCATCTACCTCTCGAGCCACAGCATCATGAACAATATACTTTGCTTCCAACCCTCGATATTGCGATTTCAGCCAGGTGTTTATCCAAAATGCTTCGATGCGAACAATTTCTTTTTGCTCATCGCCCATTGAACCAGAAACGTCCATCATGTAAATAATCAGTGCATTACTTTCTGGAACTTTTTTTTGTTTCCATGAACGAAACCTTTTATCTTCTTTAATGGGAATTATTACAGGATCGTTATAATCATAATAGCCACTGACAATTTGCCGTTTCAAAGCTTCTTTAAATGTCCGTTTAAAATGACGAAGACTTTCTGGTCCTACTTTATGAATACTTGTATAACGATCTTTTTCCGATTCAATATTCTTTTTCCCTTTTGGTTCGATTTTTGGCAATGCTAGTTCTTCGCCGAGAATCTGAGCAAGTTCGTGAATGGTTACTTCTGTTTCTTGTGCATGTTCGCCCGGCAAATTTCCTGCTCGTCCTCCTTCGCTCTCTGAACCTTCTTCGCCTTTTTTACCAATGCTCGTGCCAACGTCTCCTTCACCTTGTCCAACACCACCTTCATCTTGATCGCCGTATTTGAAACGAGGCAATTCAATATAAGGCATGGGAATGGAAACAACATTGTCACCTTTTTTTTGGATAATTTCCGTGGTGGACATATATTTACGGAGCTCTTTCTTGATATGCCCACGAACAATTTCTTTAAAACGGTTATAATCTGAATTAATTTTTAAAACCATAGAAAATACTTGTTGCTAAGTAACAGAGAGTTCATATGTTCTTTTTTTATCTTCTAACGATCGCGCTTTCTGTTCTTAAAAGTATTATGGAAGCGACGTCGTTAGAAGATAAAAAAAGAACATATGAACTCTCTGCTGGATTAATTAATATACACCTATTTTACGTCACCACGAGCAAAAATACTTGCAACATAATTTAAAACATCTGTCGCGCATGAATCGCAGTATTTACAATTATCGATGAGTCGCTTTTTAATGATATCAATTTTATCCTGTGTTTGTTTATCAATAACTTTAGAAATAATGCTCGTTAGTTTAATCGTGTCTTTTTGATCTTCAAAAAGTTTTAATTCAAGTGCTCGCAAAAGTCGCTCGTTGGTTCGGTAATCAAAGGTTTTCTTTTCAACCGCAAGAGCACCAATATAATTCATGATTTCTTTTCGGAAATCCTCTTTTCTACTTTCAGGAACTTCAATTTTTTCTTCAATAGAACGCATGAGTCGTTCATCAGGCTCTTCATCTTGGCCTGTATATTGGTTTCTGACCCTTTCTTTAAAGACATATGCCTTAACATGATCAATGTAATTTCCACAGAGTTTTTTAATTGATTCTTCATCAGCGCAAACGGCTCTTTGCACTTCTTTTTTGACCATATTTTCGTATTCTTGTTTCACCACATTAATAAGTTCGAGAAATTTCTTTTTAAGCTCTTCTGATGAAATTAAAGAATGATGTTTGAGCCCGCTTTGTAATTCATTGAGTACCATAAATGGACTAATACAACTTCCGGATTTATCGCTGACTAAAACATTCGAAATTTTATCCTGAATATAACGAGGCGAAATTCCATTTAGACCTTCGCGCATCGCTTGCTTACGCAATTCTTTAACCGTATCTTCGGTATATCCTGGAACATGACGGCCATCGTAGAGCTTTAATTTCTGTAAAAGACTCATTTGCGTATTTTTTGGTTCTTCAAGACGTGTGAGCACTGCCCACATTGCTGCCATTTCAATGGTGTGTGGAGCAATATGTTTGCCTTTGATTTTGTCGCGGTTATAATCTTTTTTATAAATCTCAACTTCTTCAGAAAGTTTCGTAATATACGGAATATCGATTTTTACGGTTCTATCTCGAAGCGCTTCCATGAATTCATTATTTTGGAGTTTACGATATTCAGGTTCATTGGTATGTCCAATAATGACTTCATCAATATCCACTTGAGCAAATTTCTTAGGTTTAATGACATGCTCCTGGCTTGCTCCTAATAAATCGTACAAAAATGCAACATCGAGTTTTAATACTTCAATAAATTCTACCACACCTCGATTGGCAATATTGAATTCACCATCAAAGTTAAATGCGCGGGGATCTGACTCGCGTCCGTATAATGCAATCTTCCGGTAATTTATATCACCGGTGAGCTCCGTTGAATCTTGGTTTTTTTCATCTTTTGGTTGGAACGTTCCAATGCCCACACGATCTTTTTCACTCAGAACTAAACGTTTAACGACGACATTGCTCATGACTTTTGTCCAATCGCCATCGTAATAATTCATGAGTTCTGTATAGATTTGTTTACAAGCCGGACACAGTGATCCATCGACATAAATCTTTTTTTCTTCTTGTTTATCTTCATTGAGTTTTTTCAAAATTTCTTCACGAATATTTTCTGGAATTAATCGCAGTGGTTCTTCGTGCATAGGACATTGAAATTCTGATTCAGTAATTATTGGAGGATGAAGTGATTTTACCTCTTCACGCAATTTCCATTTATAGGTATACAATGCTCCTTCATCGGTTTTTGAATAACGCTCGAGCCCTTTTTTGAGGAGTCGTACAATTGTACTTTTTGAACTTCCAACAGGCCCATGTAGTAAGAGCACTCTCTTTTCAGTGCCATAATGACGAGCAGCTGCAATAAAACTATTAACGAGTTTGGAAAGCGGTAAATCTAATCCAAAAATTGCATCCTTGCCTTTATCAATCGGATCTTGGAAAAATCGATATTTAAAGATTTTTTTACGTGCATCAATGTATTCTTCTACACCATAGGAAAGGATCATATCGTACATTCGTTGAAAGGCCGTGCGTGCTATTTCTGGAGACTTTTCAACCATGTGAAGGTATTCGTCAAACGTGCCTTCCCAATGAAGCGATTTATACTCCACGACATTGTGTTTATCTTGAATAAATGTAAAAAGATTAGAGCGTTTATGGTCATACATGATAAGAACCTCATGATTCTAATGGGTTATAAAAATTACACCATAAAGTATCACACCTATTATTATAGCTTTTTTCGGAATAAGTGTCAATGATCTAGAACACTTATTTGTAACAGCTTGGTAAATGGGAGTGATTAAGTAATTTTTCTATGGAACTGGATCCCGCGGTCAAGCCGCGGGATGACAATTTGAGAGTGTTTCCCGTTTGTCATCCCGTGGCTTGACCACGGGATCCATCTTCATTTTTCCCATTAACTGAGCTGGTATCACTTATTTATTTTTTGATGCTGTAAGTTTTATAAAGTCATACATAATTTTTTTGCTGACTTCTAATTGCTGTTCTTTACTCGCAAGAGATGAAGTATCTGGAGACTTCAATTGATTTATAACAGAACCCAACTGAGTATTAAAGGGAATAAAATTTTTATCTGCGTTGGTGTAATTTTTAGCAATGCTGATAAATAATGTCGGATCAATGATATTCGGGAAATCCTTCATATGCTTTTCAACTTCTTTATTTCCATCGCTTACTATAATATGAGGACTGACTCCTTCTATTTGAGGGAAGCTTCTGCGTGAGTCTGTTTTATTATTAACGAAAAAAAAGATGGAATTTGTTACGGCAATTTCACCACCGAAATTAGTATTTTCTTGGAGCCTCATAACAAATTGTCCAATTCCTTTACCAAAACTTCTTTTTCCCAAAATGAGAGCTCGACCATAATCTTTCATAGCTTGAGTAAAGAGCTCAGCAGCGCTTGCCGTTCCTTCATTAATCAGTATCGCAAGAGGCCCTCCAAAAAGCGGAGTTTTAGGGGTATCCTCATCCCGTGTAAGTGCTTCAGTAATATAAGAATTAGTATTTTCTTTTCCGTTCAATCTACTCGACTGTTTAAGTATACGATATACATATGCATCTTTAACAAAATAATGAACGAGCTTCAACATTTCATCGACACTTCCTCCTCTATTATCGCGAAGATCAATAATGATTCCTCCTATGCTCGAGGGGAATTGTGAAACAGCTTGTGCAACTACATTACTCATCCCTTCTTCAAATCTTTGAATCTTAATATATCCAATCGAAACATCTTCAACAGTAAATGGCAGGGGAATGACTGTGGTGGATTCTTTTTTTTCTTCGCTATGATTTTTTTCCAATAAATGTGATATAAAGAGCTTATTATTATACGACGAAAAAAAATCCATATACCCCATTGCTATACGTAAAGATTCTTGCAAAATAGGTATTTTAACTTTATCAAGACTTCCTTCTCCCTTCAATTTTTTTAGAACATAGTCAAATCCATCATATATAAGATCGCAATTTTTGTCTGAATCTTGATAGTGACTAATTTTTTCGAATTGCTGTTTTGATTCTTCGTCACTAATAGTAATGCCATTCTTTTTCAAATCAGCAATATGATACATCAAAAGAGACTTTGCTGTTTCCTTATATATTTCTCCAAAATCTTTTGGATTTTTTGTAAGATGAACATTGAGTGATCGTTGTAGGAGTTCACGAAACTCAGTGCATGGATCGTTGAGATGATCAAATCTAACGATGTTAAATGTATCAAGCAATGTATAATTATATGCAACCATGGTATTAATTTTTTGAATGAGGGTATTGATCTCTGTATCACTGTAATTCAAAACTTGATCTGCAATAGTGGTAGGATTTTCGGAAGGATTTAATCGCCTCAACCAACTAAAAACATACAGTCTCTTTTCATCAAATTGATGATTTTTTGAAGACTCAGCACTGTCTTGTAGCGGTAAATTCTGTTGCACGGGAGAGGAATTAATGGGCTCAGTTTTAACGGTATTTTTAGTTTTACACCCAACAATACTGATCAAACCTATTGAAAAAATTACATAATATACAATTTTTTGATATTTATTTTTCACGGTTTACAATAAAATAACAATAATTTCAGAGTGTTATATACGCTAATCTATTTAATAAATAGTATGTGCAATTACAATGCCATAATAGTAATTAATTTCAAGAGTACACATCCACGTTCATTTCATTTAAATCTTCTAAAATCAAACGAGACGAGGCCGCAGGCAAAAATTCGAATAAGGCGTATATCTTAATACGTCGTTGAGAATTTTTGCCGAGAACAATGTATCGTTTGATTTTAGAAGATTTAAAAAGGCTTAAAGGTTTAATTGGGCCCTTTAAGCCTTATCACATTTCGGGGGGAAAATGAAACTACCTATTGTGAAATAGGTTCCTAAATGCTTAAAAAAACTTTTATTCTGGAAATAGATCAACAATGAAAAACATTGAACATCGTTAGGTGGTCGTTTTCTAATGTGACTGAAGAGTAAAATATTCATTACGTTAAACCTTTTTTTT
>JAHFAK010000003.1:4747-44853 GCA_023250585.1 Deltaproteobacteria bacterium | reverse complement strand
CATGTGTTATACTTTGACAATCATCGCTCTACCTTCTAGAATTTTTTTATGCAGCAATTTATAACTCGTCTTTTACATATAACGACAGGTATACTAATTATTTTTAACTTCATTCTTTTTTCCCTTAGTTTTGCGCAAGAAAATCCTGTGCATATTAATTCTGAACTGACTCATGAAGCAAATAATGTCTCAATAAAAACTACACTGACCATTGATTCTCCTTGGCACATTAATTCTCATGAACCAAACACTAATTTTCTCATTCCTACAACGATCAGCTTTGAAGAATGCCCACAAATCGATATAAAAAATATAAAATATCCTGAGCCTATTACTAAAAAATTAAAAACATTTTCAAAAGAATTATCACTGTATACTGGAATAGTAACTATAACTGCAGAAGGATTTGTTAAAGAAGTCACAAACCCATCCTGTATACTAACTATTAATTATCAAGCATGTAATGATATTTCATGTTTAAAGCCACAAACGAAACACATTGATCTAAGCTCTCAGATAACAATTACAGAAGCTCCTGAACCAGGAATGCAAGGAAATGAATACAATCAAAAATTTCAACATCTCTTTTTAGGTGGAAATTACTTTCTCGCATTTTTATTATTATTTATTGCTGGCTTACTTCTTAATCTTACCCCGTGTGTTTACCCTATGGTTCCTATAACAATAGGATTTTTTGTTAAACAGGCAGAGTCACGTTTTTCTCGACTATTTTTTTTAGGAACTGCGTATGCATTAGGTATTTGTCTCACGTATTCTTTCTTGGGCTTTTTTGCGGCAGTGACGGGAAATATGTTTGGCATGCTTTTACAACAAAAGATTGTTCTGATCGCTATTGCATTTTTCATTGTTCTTCTCGCACTTTCGATGTTTGGCTTGTTTGAAATAAAAATTCCTATTAAACTTTTACCAAAAGAAGGCAAAAAAGGAATCGTCGGTTCATTTTTCATGGGTGCAACATTAGGCCTCGTTGCCGCACCCTGCGTAGGGCCCTTTATTCTAGGACTTCTTGCATTTGTATCTCATTTAGGATCACGCACTTTAGGATTTATTATTTTCTTTGTATTTTCTTTAGGCTTAGCCCTGCCCTATTTAGTACTTGCACTATTCTCAGGATCAATAAAATCCCTACCGAAATCTGGCGAATGGCTGATATGGGTAAAAAAATTCCTTGGAATTATTCTTATAGCAATGGCTCTCTATATTATTCAGCCTATTCTCGGAGGAACACTTTACATAAAGGCACTCCTCTTGCTGCTTTTTATAAGTGCGATTTACTTGGGGTTTATTGATAGAACAGGCAATCATCTTGAATTTTTTAAATTTATCAAAAGAATTATTGCGCTGGTGCTTATTGTTTTTTGCTTCTTCTCATATAGATGGCATGGTATCCCACAAAAAGTAACATGGATCCGCTATCAGCCAGGAATTATCGAAGAATCTCAGAAAGAAAAAAAACCAATGATTGTTGATTTTTATGCTGAGTGGTGTTTTCCCTGTAAAATTATGGAAGAAACAACTTTTCAGGATAACCATGTAGTAACTGAACTTGAGCGATTTACTAAAATTAAAGTCGATCTTACCTTTGATGATAATAGTGTCAATCAAGAGCTCGCTGAAAAATATGCACTCCGCGGAGTACCCACCTATCTTTTTTTTGATTCTTCTGGTGCATTTCTTGAAAACAAAACTATTAGTGGAGCTGTTGAGCCCGATGAGTTCTTAACGGTTTTAAAAGAAATACCATGAAGGTACCGTTCAGTGAGTTAATGGGGAAGTTAGGGTGTGCGTATGTTCTCACAAAGAATTTTTATCGAGCGCGCTTACCCGTTCTTAATAGTTTTATGGAAGCGACGTCGATAAAAATTCTTTGTGAGAACATACGCACACCCTTATAACTGAGGCATTACACCATGAAGTGGATATTCCGTTTACTTGCGTGTATATTTTTTGTAATTCCGTTTGTATTCTTCGATTCATTTTATCATCACTTCACATTTCATCTTTCAGGAAATCTTTTGCACTCAGTGATTCAAAACGAGTGGCCAATGGTCATTATCAATATTGTTCTCTTTTGTTCATTCCTCATTCCTCTTTTTTTTAGACGAAAAATAAACTGGACGGAATTTTCATTAGTGGGTGCCTTTTTTATTTCACTCTTTATTGAAATGTATGGAATTCCTTTAACGGTTTATTTTGTCGGACGATTCATGAGCACAGAAAATATAGCTTTACCTTCTACTCCCATCGTGTTTAATTTTCTTGGGGTTGCAATTGGGATGACCATTCCTATGATTTATGGAAGTATACTTATGCTTATTGGTACTACACTCGTAATTATTGGATGGATCACTCTTTATAAAAATCTCACAACACATACACTGGTCTCTCAAGGAATTTATAACTATTCAAGACATCCGCAATATACCGGCTTCATTCTTGTTGTTCTGGGATGGTTATTTGGTTGGCCAACACTCATTACCCTCTTCTTTGCGCCAATTCTTATTTTTACGTATATTCGAGTATGTATCATTGAAGAACGCGAATTATCGAAGAATCCAGCGTATGAAGATTACAGGAAATTAGTACCGTTTTTGTTGTAAGAGATACTATAATAATCAATACAAAGAATGTCATTCCCGCGAAGACGGGATCCCCGCCTTCGCGGGAATGACAGATCTTGGAAATGAACAGAATTCCTACATTTTCTTTTCTAATGTAATTACTGAAAACGTAGCACCGCAGGTATCTTGTAATACAGCAAATCGTCCAACAGTAGGAATATTTTCTGGACCCATGAATATTTTTGCACCCAAATCTTTTGCCTTCTTCACGGTAGCATCACAATCAGTAACGCTGAAATAAACATTCCAAAACGACGGCATATTTTTATCTTGTTTTTGCATCATGCCACCAACCATTGTTTCACCGATCATAAATGTTGTATATTTTTCTGTGCCAAATGTTTGTACTTTTGGAGTCCATTTAAAAAGATTAGTATAAAATTTTCCCGCAACATCGGTATTACTTGTTAATAATTCATTCCAACAAAAAGTTCCTGGCGTACCCATGACAGCCATTTCGCCTTCGTGTTTTCCTGTTGATTGCCACAAAGCCAATGTTGCTTTTGTTTGGTCAGTAATAACGCACATTCTTCCAAAATCACCAACATTCCATGCTTCACCACAGGGAGTAGCGCCAAGGTCTTTTGCTTTTTTTGTGTAGGTATCAACATTATCAACCATTACATAACTCATCCAATGTGAAGGAACTTTATGTTTATCTTTCATTTCAGTCGTAAGCTCATAAAGACCTCCAACATCTTTTCCATTGAGTTGTGCATGGGCATAAACACCCATATCTCCCATATCGCTGTCTTTAAAGGTCCAGGAAAAAAGTTTGCCATAAAAATCTTTCGCCTTTTTCAGATTTGTTGTTCCAGTGTCTACCCAACAAAAGGTATTGTTCTTAAACGTGGTCATAAAAACTCCTTTCGATTAAAGTTATAAAAATGGCTATAATTATGGTCCTTTGTACTAGGTCAGTCAAATATGCGATTTACTCACATTGTGTTTCACCAACAAAATTTTCAAAATTTCCATAGTTATCAACTCCAGTTATAAGCCAGGTAATCGTATCAGGCTCTGCTGATGGGTTTGGAAATGTTGTCGTACGATTCAGCGTAATGACTTGACCAGGAAGGACCATTCTATCGGGAAAAATATCTGAAAGAGTATCTTCTTGAAATACAGCATCATTGATTAAGGTAGTTTCGGTACCTACTGATTCTCGAGCATACACTATTTCCAAACTCTTTCCTCGAATCTCTTGAAAACTAATTGTATAGGTACATGACACCGTTGAAGAATCAACCGTTGTTTTCGTAATAGGATCAGGAGCAAAGATAATATTATTCGTAAACGTCCGTACTTGGTTCTGATCACCGCATGAAAAAATCAGAAGTATAGAAAACAAAAATATGCTCAATCTCACACTATAATCCTTGTTGATTAGTTATGAATTATATATTACAAAAATCACTTTATTAAACAAGGTTTAAAAATAATGGAAGAAAAATTACGCACTATAAAAGAAGAAGCTCACACTGAAATCACTCAATCTCAAAGCGAGACAACACTTCGTGAAATTGAAATTAAGTATCTTGGTAGAAATGGAATTCTTACCAGTATTTTACGCAATGTAAAAGACTTAAAACCAGAAGATAAGCCTATTGTCGGTAAATTAGGAAATGAAATAAAAATCTATATCGCCAATTTAATTGAAGAACAGAGCAAAAAATTACAAAATAAAAAATTCGCAGAACAAGAAAAAGAATGGATTGATATTTCGGCCTATACTCTCGAACCAAAAATTACCGGGCATTTAAATCCTCTCACGTCACTTCAATATGAGCTTGAAGATATATTTAAAAATATGGGATTTCATGTGTGGGAAGGCCCGTATCTCGAAAAAGAAGAATATAATTTTACGGCATTAAATATTCCCCAAGACCATCCCGCTCGCGATATGCAAGATACTTTTTGGATTGATAAAAACCATGTGTTGCGAACGCATACATCACCAGTACAAATTAGGGCAATGCAAAGTCTAAAACCTCCTTTTCGAGTCATCGTTCCTGGCCGTGTTTTTCGTTATGAAGCTACGGATGCTTCTCACGAAAATACTTTTTATCAGCTCGAAGGTCTCATGATCGACAAAAATATATCGATCTCACATCTTATTTATACCATGAAAACATTTCTTTCGGCGATTCTTCATAAAGACATAGAAATTCGTTTAAGACCCGGATATTTTCCTTTTGTTGAACCAGGATTAGAACTCGAAATTAGCTGTATATTTTGTGATAAAAAAGGTTGCTCCATCTGTAAGCATGGAGGATTTATTGAACTTATGGGTTGTGGGCTTGTGCATCCTGATGTACTCAAGTACGTGAATATTGACCCCGAAGTTTTCTCCGGTTTTGCTTTTGGCATGGGCCTCGAACGACTCGTTATGCTCAAACATCGCATAAATGATATCCGTTATTTTCTCGGAGGAGATTTACGATTTGTAACACAATTTTAGGTTTCATGCGAGGGAGTGTACATGTTCTCTTTTTTATGCCTATCGAGCGCGCTTTCCTGTTCTTAATAGTATTATGGAAGCGACGTCGATAGGCATAAAAAAGAGAACATGTACACTCCCTCGCTAAAAACGTCTTAGGAGAAAGAATGCTACTTTCATATAATTGGCTCAAAGAATTTGTTGATTTTACCGCGAGTCCGGAGGAATTAAAAAAAATTCTTACGGAGAAAGTTGCTGAAGTAGAGAATGTTCGGGTATATAAACTCGATATCAATGATAAGGTCATTACCGCTCAGATTCAAAAAATCGAACGACATCCAAATGCTGATAAACTCACCTATTGCACAGTCGATACGGGAAGTGAAACACTTAAGATAGTGTGCGGAGCAAAAAATCATCGTGAAGGCGACAAAGTTTTTCTTGCACTCGATGGCGCTGTTCTTCCCGAAAATTTCAAGATTAAAAAAACAATAATTCGTGGTTTAGAAAGCAACGGCATGTTGTGTTCGGGAAAAGAATTAGGCATTTTAGATGAAGAAACTGAAGGAATTATGATTCTTGATAGCCAAACACCTCTGGGGAAAAAATTGTATACATTTGGAAATTTTTCCGATTACGTTCTTGAGATTGACAATAAAAGCATTACGCATCGACCTGATTTATGGGGGCATTACGGATTTGCGCGAGAAATTGCAGCTATTTATGGAAAAGAATTAAAAAAATTAGATAGTTCTAAACAATTAAAATCTTCAGCACACCATGAATTACCGCTTACTATCCGAGTAGAAAATGCCGAAGCATGTCCGCGATATTCTGCACTCATTCTTGATAATATCCATATTACATCATCCCCTTTGTGGTTAAAATTTCGATTGAATACGCTCGGGTTTCGCGCCATTAATTCCGTCGTTGATGTAACTAATTATATCCTTCTTGAGTTAGGCCAACCAACGCATGCATTTGATTATCATAAAATTAAAGATACAACGATTGTGATTCGCGATGCAAAAGAGAATGAAACGATTGAAACTCTTGATGGAACGAAACGAACACTTGCAAAAACAAATTTAGTCATTGCACATAATACTCACCCAATCGCAATTGCCGGTGTGATGGGAGGAAAAATTACAGAAGTGGACAAAGCTACAACAGCTATCATTATTGAATCCGCACATTTTCATCCAACATCAATCCGTAAAACTTCAACTCATTTTGAGCTACGAACCGAATCATCAATGAGATTTGAAAAAGCACTCGATCCAAATCTAACAACTCAAGCGATTGCGCGTATTACTGAATTACTTCAAACAATAGATACTAACTCCGCTATTGCAAGCAACGTATTTGATATATCACGAGTGCAAGACAAGCATGTCACTATTCATGTGCCAATCGATTTTGTCCAAAAAAAAATAGGTAGTGTTCTTTCACTCGAAACTGCACAGGAAATCCTTGAACGCCTCGATTTCAAAGTCGAGACAACAAAAGATACGCTCATGGTTTCAGTGCCAAGCTTTCGCGCAACAAAAGATATTCGCATCAAAGAAGACATTGTCGAAGAAATTGGTAGAATATATGGGTACAATAAGATTGAGCCACAAGCTCCCCTCGTTCCAATGTATATTCCACAAAATCCTCGCGGTGTAACACTTACACGTACAATCAAAACAATTCTAGCAACTACTTTGCATTATTCTGAAATTCTTACTCATTCATTTATCAAAAATAAAAACATCGATGTGTGCAGTATTAACAAAGATGAATTGGTTAAGCTTCAAAATCCACTTTCGCATGAAGAAGAATATTTGAAGCCGTCGCTCATTCCTAATTTACTTGATATGATTCCTAAAAATGCAAAACATATGCATGAATTAAAAATCTTTGAACTCTGTAACGTCTTCTCAAAACAGGGGATGAATCATGATGAACATACTGAGCTTGCAATGATTGTTAATTACAGCACTGTGGATCCTTTTGATTCTAAAACTTCTTCTTCGCTTTTTTATGCATTTAAAGAAGATATCGAAACATTGGCTCATATCCTCAAAATACCGGTAAGTATTGAAGAAGCATCAAAACCTCTGAAGTGGTTACATAGCAAAAAGAGTGCATGCATTATGAGTGGAGAAACAACACTCGGATATTTTGGCGAACTTTCATTATCACTTGCGCAACAGTTTGATATACGGGGCATGACATTTATTGCAACGATTAACATGGAAAAATTAAAAAATTTGTCTACGGCACAAAAAAACTTTATATCTCTTCCTAAATACCCATCAAGCGATTTAGAATTTTCTATTGTGAGTTCGAAAACAACAAAAGTTCAAGAAATTGAAAAAATCATCAGAGCCGTTAATAATGAACTTATTGATAATGTAAGGCTTATCGCTCACTACGAAGGTACTCAGCTTGGTGAAAATGAAAAAAGTTCTTCATTTAAAGTCACTTTGCAATCGCAGTCAAAAACGCTTGAAGATGAAGAGATTAAGAAAGTTCAAACCATTATTATTCAAACATTAGAACAACAAGGATGGAAACTAAGATAAGAGCATTTCTTTCGGTTTCACTTGATGATGTAATAAAAAATACTATCAATAATTTTATAGAAAATGAATTAATCTCATTTACTAATATTCATTGGACCAAAAAAGAAAATCTTCATTTTACATTGCAATTTTTTGGGAATATCACGGAGGATATTGTTACATCACTCTTTGATGTTCTCACTGATGTTGCCCTCTCCTATCAACCATTTGATATAAAGCTTCACAGCGTTGGCGCTTTTCCCAATTTACAAAAGCCAAGCATTATTTGGATTGGAATTAATGATGAGAAAAGGCTATTTCAAAGCCTCAGTGAAACATTAAAAAGAAAGCTTAACGATTTTCCTATTAAAAAAGAATCAAAAGAATTCTTGCCTCATCTTACCATTGGTCGAGTAAAAGTCTTAAAAAATATTCCTGCGCTGAGTAATAAACTCAAAGAAATTGAAAATACCACATTTGGCGCACAGACAATTCGATCATTCTCTTTACTGCAAAGTACACTCACCAACACAGGGCCAATCTATGAAGAGCTCAAAAGATTTGATTTTGCATGAACATACGATTAATGTGAAAACTATAGTGGAACTAGTTTTCATTACCAAAGATGGGAGAAGTCTTGCATTATACTACTTTAATGCCTTTCTTTTTTATTTCATAAATCATAGGATTAGCATTCTGAATAAAATCATCAACGGTAAATCCATGAGGTTCTATTCGTGTATCAACTTTTCTCCGTATTTTCCAAAGCAGTAGCCTATTGCGATCAATATTGCGTTTGAGTTTGTCCGAAATAACAGCAACATCGATATCACTCCATGGATTATCTTTATTCTCTAAAGTAGAGCCAAACAAATAAAGAGCAAAGAAAGAATAGTGTTCTCTCTTTAATGCTTCGGCATATTTTTTTACAATTTTTTTTGCTCGAGCTCTTGACATAAATTTTTATATAGTTTCTTAATTGAGTCTAATTTGTTTTTTGTATATTCACGAGTACATCTTTTATAAAATTCAAGCTTTATCTCAGGATATCTCGCTCGAATGTTATAATCATTCATAGCATCTAAAAAATCTAACTCATGTTCAGAAAGATTAAGCTGAGCAACTTCTTGTAAACGTACCAGGTCATGAATATAAGGAGCATGCTGCTTTGTCTCTGAAACAACATGTGCCTTGAGAATCTTCTCAATAACTATATGTCCATAAAACAAACAGTCGGAATATCGTTTAATTCTAAAAAGAGAAAGCATCGTTTCATAATCATGTTGTGCCGTTATTATCCAATAATCCACAAGCTTCCGAACTTCTTTATACTCCATTAATTAATAGTATATCAAATAACAAGTACAATTTAAAGAAATAAATATGATATGATTGTACCAGCTCAGTTAAATGGGGGGATTAAGTAATTTTTCTATGAAGATGGATCCCGTGGCTTGACCACGGGATCCATCTTCATTTTTCCCATTAACTGAGCCATTACGATATGATAATATGTTTCGATGAAAATGAGAGCTGACTCTTTTTCTAAAAGAATTGATTATTCCCGAATATCCGTTTGAGTTTCCGTATTTTTAAAATTTCTTACTTTGTTTAATTGTTTCTGCACTCAAATCAGCTCCACAATCCCATGAAATACCGCCTGCCATATCGACTTTATATTTCTGAAATTCTTTCTTACTTCTCAAAGGCTTAAACACTCCTGCGTTATTCAGTAAATATCTATAAAAATCTATCTCTCTTTGTGTTTCATCATTAAAGATAAAGAGCAATTTGAAATTCCCTGTTTGTTTGATTTTAATAATTTCATCATACACCTTCATAGATCGTGCTCCTATTCCAATGGTTCAACGTTTGGTAAAGGACTGACCTGTGTCCTTGCTAATTGCCACACATTGAGTAATTCTTTTTCTCTCATACTTACCCACTGTTTTATTAATTTTTCTGCTGTTTTTGACATATTCCCTGTCATTCTTTTTCCAGTCTTAATTTCATAGCTTGCCTTATATCCACTATATACTGCGTGAATGTGAGGAGGATTATGCTCATTATAATACATCAGATAACTATTCCAAAAAAGTAGCTAATTTGAGGCATAAAAGTTCCTTTTGATTTACTTTATATTAATTAAATTATGCGGTTGAAGTGTAAGACTGTCAAATGATACAGCAACATGAAATAAGATCGATTAATTAAAAAATAGATGCTCTGTTTGTATTTTCGGATTTCTAAATGAAAAGACTGGCTCCTAGTCTAATCCCTTGGCTTATTATTTTGCCTCAGCACCAGTTTTGAAGCCTTGTTTTCTTAACTCTTGAATATATTCGCCTGTATTATTTTTAATCTTTTCATATTCCGTTGGATTAAGAGTAACAAATACTGATGGAACTGTTTTACCATCCGAAGGATTAATAAGCACAATATTAGTGTCTGATTCCACATATCCTGTTACCTTTCCTCCATTAAAATCAATCGTAACTTCCTGCCCTGCGGCTGTTTTAATAAGCTCTGCGTACTTATCTTGAATTTTTAGCCGGAGAGTAATAGGTACTTCACTCCAATTGATAGAAAGTTGCCCAGCTGTACCTACCACACCGCCAAATGTAGTTCTTAAATTTGTACTTGAAGTTCCAGATTTAATGGGACCACCTGGTAACAATGAACCGGAAGAAGAAGATCCAGTATCGGAAGAAGCACCACTACCAGAAATTGTTTCACATAGAACTAAACTATCATTACCCTCAATAGGATGACAATTTTGGTAAGCTCCGCTTCCCTGAAGTCTTGTAGGAGATACCGAAGATCCAGAACCACCAGCAAATACCTTGTTTATTTCAGAAAATGCGCTTGCCCACTCTTTAGCCTGAGCAGCTGCACCAGAAGATTGACCACCCCCACCAGCTGGGGCCGTTCCTGCTGATCCCCCACCAGTAGCAGTTCCAGCACCACCTTTTGCAAGACTCTCCTTAAGAAATCTTTCACCTGCAGCTGCTTCTCCTTCAGCTTTTGCTGCACGTTCTTTATCTCCCGTACCTTTAAAAGCTTCTACCCACTTAGGACCATGTTGTATAAGAGTAGAGGCTCCATCTTTAATAAGACCAATTTCTGTATCAAATTTTCTTCCATTAAGGTTATTTTGCATGGCTAAAATACTCAACTTATCATTTGATGATCGTTGAGCAGATTCATTTTCATTATTCTGTTGTTGCATTGTTTCTTGATGATCGTTGAGTAATTTACTCTGTACTATGCCTGCTTCTCGTTGATCGCGTTGATTGAGTCTATCGATATCCTGACGACGAGCTTCAAGGGCAAGCTTCTCTTTTTGGAGTTCGGCTGCAATTTGCGAGCCTATTCCTGTGCCTGTCCGACGAGTCGAACTCTGATTCTTACAGCTCGAAAGCAACATACCGACAAGAATTAAAATAATGACTGCTAAATGAAGATGTAATTTCATACATACTCCTTATACTAAATACTAAAAGTATTACTACTCATGTATTAAATAAAGCAATTTACGTGCCAAATTCACTATTATTCTATGATCTCACTTAAGCCCTTGAAAATACTTATATTCCCGTAGGTAAGCCTCTGTCAACCCTCTCTTTTCAGATCGTTTTTGGGACATGAACGCCCCTTTTTTGGGTATTTTTAAAGGATAATAATGCAAAAAGTAAAAACCTATGAAATTTTTACTAATAGATTAGATGAGTTATAAAGATTGTTACATTCTCTCTAACCCCCAAAATCAAGCATCTAGAACCTAACATGCGAGAGGGGGGAGTCGAACCCCCATGGGTCACCCCGCTGGATCCTAAGTCCAGTGCGTCTGCCAGTTTCGCCACCCTCGCATTGCTGTAGTAAATATTAAAAATAATGGAAATTATTTCAATAGTCGAGTATAAAGTATATATGAAGCGAGTCATGATTATTGTTCATGGAAAAGTACAGGGCGTATTCTTTCGTGTTTCAACCGTAAAAAAAGCACTAAGTCTTTCAGTTACTGGATGGGTCATCAATCAATCTGACGGATCGGTAAAAATTATTGCTGAAGGGGAAGAAGAAAAACTCACAGAACTCATTGAATGGTGTAAAAGTGGTCCGCCAATGGCTCGAGTTGGCGGAATTAATTGTACATGGGAGTTATATAAAAACGAATTTAATACTTTTGAAACACGATAATTACTATTTTATTATGAATTCTACCCGTCTATTTTGTGCCCAGGCCGTTTCATTTTTACCGAGTGCAACTGGTTTTTCTTCACCAAAACTTACCGTTTCTATACGTTTTTGATTAATGCCCATTTGGATTAAATAATCCCTGACCGATTCTGCCCTTCTTTTTCCTAATGCTAAATTATATTCATTGCTTCCACGCTCATCACAGTGCCCTTCAAGACTGAAGGTAAATTCACCGAGCTTAATGCAGGCAAGATTAACTTGAACTGCTTGAATAGCATCAGGACGCAAGGAAAATTGATCAAAATCAAAATAGATGGTTTTAATATCCTTACATTCGCTGTGAGAAAGAATTTCTGCTGCTTCGGCAGACAAGACTCCTTCCCCTTCACTCAGAGTATCATTCCCAACAGGCTTCTTAGCTTGCTCATCTTCGCGAAGGCTTACTTTTTCCTCTGCGCCCGCTTTGTCTTGTTTTGCTTTTTCTTCTGCTATACGACGCGCAAGATAGGCAAGCTCAGTGGCATTTTTAGCATGCTTGTAAGCTTTTTCATAATTTTGCTCCGCGATAGAATTATTGGCTTTATCATATTCTTCTTGTGCACTTTCATATTCTTTACTTGCATATGTTGGCGCACCTTTTTTCGCTGCATCTTTCAATGCAAGCCGGGCTTCTTCCATTTCATCGGTAGGCACATGAGTGCACGATACTGCAAATGCACATACGAAAAGTAATGTAATAAAGAATGATCTTCGTAAAAACATAATTTTTCCTCCAAAGTGATAGAGGTTAGCGGTTTTCGGTAAGCGGTGAGCGATTAAGTTCTTGTATTAATCTCCGCAACATTCTTGCAATATGATCTAAATTTTCTAAAATATCTAACCTATTTTTTTCAGTAATATACTGTAATTCTTTTGCAATGATTATTTGAGTCTGTACTTCAGCTGTTGAACCAAGTGCAATAAATAAAAACTGGACATATTCTTTCTTTGATTGTCTTGCCTTACCTTCAGCAATATTTGAAGGGATTGAGACTGCTGCCCTCCGAATTTGAGAAGTCATACCATATGTTTCTTCTTTTGGAAAAGTTTGAGTAATCAAATAAATATTTTTCACAAGCACTATAGCCTTTTTCCAAACTTCTAAGTCCTGAAATCCTTTTATTATCATATTCTTTCGCTAACCGCTCACCGCAAACCGCTAACCTACTTCAGTCGCGGCGACCAATTAGGGCTCATGCAATCATATTTACAGTTGGTTACCTTGCGTTCGCTACCTGCTTGCCCCGTAGCATTAATAATAAAAATTTGATTCATGCCTGTTCTTGATGAATGAAATGCAATGAATCGTCCATCCGGCGACCACGTTGGATATTCATTGTCTTTCGTATCATAGGTCATGCGTTCACTCTTTTTTGCTTTTAAATCATAAATTAAAATATCGGATTCTCCGTCGATGTCTTGTCCACGATATGCAATTTTATCACCTTTGGGACTCCAGGCCGGTTCATCGTTATGCCGACCTTCAAACGTAATTCGTTCTATATTGGAGCCATCCCAATTCATGATATAAATTTGAGGTTTACCCGTCCTTGCCGAACTAAAGGCAATTTTCTTTCCATCAGGACTCCATGATGGGGAAATATCAATATTCCACTGAGAGGTGATTTGATTTAAAACTTTACCTTCTTTATTTAAAATATAGATATCGCTATCATTTTTACTAATTGTTGCAGCGATCAAATCTTCCTGGGGTGAAAAGTTTGGAGAAAAAACATCCCAATGTTCAAAGGATGTAAGTCTTTGTGATTGCCATTTTAAAATATCATATACATACATATCCCATCGTCCATTTTTTTTATTGCGGGCAGTGTAGACGATAAGCGATCCATCTCGTGACCAATGTGGAGAAATAGAAAGTGTTCGATTACTTGTCAGTGGAGAGATGTTTCCTCCATCAAAGTCCATAATCATAATTTCTTTGGAGAAAATGTATTCCTTATTTCTTGAATCTTTGCCTTCAGTAGAACCTTGCTGTTTAAGTGTATCAAGCACTTTTGCTGGTTTCTTTATTCGCTCAATATCGCTTTTCATCTCAAGCTTACGTTCAATAAATGCAATTCTCGTATCAAAAATACCCATTTCACCGGTGACTTGCTCGACTATGCGATTAGCAATTTTATGCGCAAATTTCCTAACACTCGGCAGGCTTCCATAAAATTTTCCCGTAAAGCTTCTCTTAAAAAGAATTTTTTTGCCCGGAATACTATAAAGATATGCGGTAATTATGAGATCTCTCGTTTTGGTGTCAAATTCATAGGTGCCTTTTACTAAATGCGTAGACTCGATTGCTTTCCAATCATTCCATTTAATATCAGATTCGCCATAGCCTTCTTTTTTGAGATCAGCAATAAATGCTTCTTCAGCAATAATTTTAAACCAATTAGTAAGCTCTAAATCTTTGATAACAATGGTATGTAAACTTGAAAGCAGTGAAAGATTAATACGGTCAGCATCGCTTAAACCTTCTCGTGTTTCACCCGTATCTTGAAACTCAGTAATGGCTATAGGAATTTTTTTCTTTGCATAATCAGAAAGGCGAATAACTAATGGCTCATCGGCTTTGACTAATGGCAATAAACTTACTAAAAATAAACTGCACAAAATAATTCGTTTCATTCATCACTCCCCATGCTTTTTAATACATCCTCGGCTGGACATTCAAACTGTATTTCACGTCCGACTACCACAGGAATAAGCTTTTCCGGTGGAGGAATAAGTGGCTCTGCTTGTTTTATGGTATTGATACAATCTTCATCGAATGAACGAATACCCGAAGTTTGTTTTAATCGTATATCGAGTAAGTTACCCTTCCGATCAATGGTTACATATACATACGCAATAGCTTGTGGATTTGCTTTCAACGCTTTTAAATTAGTAACAAGCCAACGAGAAACGATATAATTTTTCAAATTATGAGCATATTCTGCGATAAGAAATTCAAGTTCGCTGGATGGGATGACCCCTTCTGCATCAGCATCGGGAATGCCTCTACCCTTTTTTTGTGAATCACTTGCACTAAAATTATCCTTTCGCGGGATACGCGTATTTTCTTCGCCGGTGTTAAAGAGATTTTGAAGTTCTTTTAATTTTTCAATTGCATCAGGTTCTACGACAATTTTTTCTTCTTTTTTCGGTGCTTTCTTTACCGGTTCTTTTTTTGCCTCTTTGATTTCTTTAGGCACAGAAATCTCTTTTGTTTTTTTCTCGGGAATTGTCACCGTTTTTTCTTCTTGTTTTGGAGGTGGTGGTGGTATTTCAACTTTAGGAGCAGGTAATGCATCCTTAGGTTTTTCAACTCCTACGTTTTTTTTTAAAAAAGAACTATCCTCAATAAGATACCCTTTGATTGCTCGAGGGGTATAGGCACTCACGCGATTATGATCATACGGATTCCACATAAAAAAAATGAGAAATAAACCAATATGCATCGAGAGAGAAATAATCAACGCTAAGATTAAATTCTCTCGTAATATTTTGGTATGTTCTGAGTGTTTATTGTACGGTATCATTTCTTCTCAACAATCAAAGGTTCCGTAACAAGTCCGACAGCATCAAATCCAGCATTCTTTAATACTGCCATAACTTGAATGACGTATTCATAAGGAAGTGTCCTATCGCCGTTGAGAAAGATTTGTTTTTTTGTACGGGTCTTATAAATTGCAGCAATTTTTTTGGTGAATTCATCAAACGTATATTGATGTTCAAGAATAAAAAGTTTTTTATTTTTATCGATGGTAAGAATCAGCTCTTCTTCCTTTGTTTCCATTGGTGTTGTGTTTGCTTTAGGTAAATCAACTTTGACTCCATGTTGAATGAGTGGCGCCGTAACCATGAATATAATCAAAAGCACAAGCATAACATCAACAAGTGGCGTTACATTTATTTCTGAAAGTTCTCGATTTTTATCTGAGTCAGTACTAAATCCCATAAATATCTTTCCTTAATAGTTAAAAACACTATAGTATAGAATTAAAAGAAAGTAAAATAAAGATAACAGAGTAATCCCTCAGTTAATGGGAGTGATTAAGTAATTTTTCTATGGAACTGGATCCCGCGGTCAAGCCGCGGGATGACAATTTGAGAGTGTTTCCCGTTTGTCATCCCGTGGCTTGACCACGGGATCCATCTTCATTTTTCCCATTAACTGAGCTATACACAACATATGCTACCACAGGATCAAAAAGCAAGAGATCGTATCCGCCAAGATCTCACTACCTCATTACTTGTTGAAGCAGGCGCTGGTACCGGTAAAACTTCTCTTTTGATTGATCGCATTGCAGCCCTTCTCACTCAAAAGAAAACAGCTCCCGAAAAAATAGTTGCGTTAACATTTACTGAAAAAGCAGCAAAAGAAATACAGAATCGCCTTTATCAGAAGTTAGAAGATATGGCCCTTCCTTTTCATAGAATGTTTATTGGAACTATACACGCTTTTGCTCATCAATTATTGAAAGAAAAAGCTTTTGAAGCCGGGCTTAATCCTGATTTTATTCTTCTTGATGAAACACAGGGAAGTTTCTTTTTCCTAAAACAATGGAATAATTGGCTGCGAGTCATGTTAACTGAAAAAGAGAGTATTTTTTTTACGGCTATGCGCTATGGTATATCACTCAATATGTTTTATTCTCTCACCCAGGAATTATACCGATATCGCGATATAATCTCTGAAAGTTTGCCACAAAAAATACATTTTTCGTTTGATGCTTTGTATGAAACGGCTATGGCCTTATCAGAAAAAATACAAAATAACACCAATGAACATTTACGTGACACAGCCGATTTAGGATATCAAGAATTTTTAACGATTAAAACCTGTCTTCTCAATAAATCATTCGAACGACTTCATCTCAAAAAAGCACATGCGGGAAACGCCAAAAATTGGGACTCTAAAGAATCATGTGCGTATTTCAAACAATTAATGTCAGAATTAAAAATAAACATTGCTCATTACCAAAAAGTATTTTTTCACAATCTTACGGTTGATCTCATTTCTAAAATCACTGAATTTTTTATTTTTTTTGGAGAACAGAAAAAGAAACGACACTTTATGGATTTTGATGATCTTTTGATCGAGCTTCGTGGTATTCTTCGCGATAATCCTACGCTCAGAAATTATTGGAAAAATAAATTTGAATATTTTTTGATCGATGAATTTCAAGACACTGACCCATTACAAATGGAAATTGTCCTGTATATCTGTGAAAAATATAACAAAACAAGTCAACTCAACGATATAGAACTTCAAGGAGGAAAACTCTTTATTGTCGGAGATCCAAAGCAATCGATTTATCGTTTCAGAAAAGCTGATATCGAAATGTATGAAGCCATTAAAGATCGCTATTTTAATGAAACAAACATTCTTTCCATCCGACAAAATTTTCGCTCGGTTTCAGCGCTTATTGATTTTATTAATCGTACTTTTAGCGCGCAGATGAAAAAAGATTCTAAAGTGGCTACCCAACCAAATTATATTCCGCTTGAACCATACCATAAAGAACAAAATTATTTCCCCAAAGCAATTCAGATACTTGAAGCAGAAGCTTTATCACTTAAAGATCAACGAGAAAATGAAGCGCTCACCATTTCTTCGCTTATTAAAAAACTTTCAATTGAACATTCTATTACCTATGAAGACATTGCCGTCATTTTCCCACAAACATCTGATATTTTTGTTTATCAGGATATATTTCGCCGAGAAAATATTCCGCATCGTTTTTTAGAAAAAGAATTTTACACACGTGAAGAAATTAAGAGCATTATCAACTTACTTTCTCTTTTTAAAAACCCATCGGACAAAATTGCACTGATTGGAACACTCAAAAGTGATCTTTTTGCTGTCTCGGATGAACAACTTTTTTTATTAGGCAATCTTTCAGAATATCATTCATTTTTAGATATTCCTATTTCTCAAGATCCTCATCTTGCAGAAGTATTTACCTGTTTAAAAAAATTATATGAGTTCAAAGATGAACAAACAGTTCCGCAATTTTTACGAACTATTTTTGATCAAACTCATATTCATAGTTTATATGTATCTCAGAAATTTCATAAAAAGAAAGCATACAATCTCGAAAAACTTATTCGTAAAGCCTATATTCTGAGCGCACAATACCCTATTTCTCTCAATGAATTTACTGATTGGCTTATTAATACAAAACATTACTCCTTTGATGAACTCCCGCTCGATGAAGAAATAAAAGATGCGGTTAGTTTCCTCACGATCCATAAAGCAAAAGGCCTGGAATTTAAAGTAGTCATTCTTGCAAATCTCTTTTCTGAACGAAAATATTCACCGCGAGTTATTGTTGATCGTCTACAAAAACACATGGCAATTAAATTAGCTTCTCTCAAAACATATAATTACGATGAAGCACTCGAACACGAAAAGAAAAAAGACACCCACGAAATGATTCGCCTGCTCTATGTTGCAATGACACGAGCTAAAGAATTACTCGTGATCCCGTATGTTAAGGACAAAGAAAGTTTGTATTATGAAATCATTCGAGAAGAGATCCAGCTTTTACAACCTGTAAGCATCTGATCTATAAGCTGTCGAACTATTTACTTTTATTATTTTGAACCACAGCAATGAATAAATTCACCAGACTATTACGTAGCTCTTCATCCGTAAGTAAGGTTGTAACGACTGATTGCACAACGGGCGAATTTTTCGCAACTTCTTTCACGGTCCTCGTCTTTATTGCTTCTTGTAACATCTTTGAAAGATCATCACTTGCAACAATCGCATCAATAATATCCTGCTGTAACGTAGTTTTTGCTAATGCTGCTTGCACTGCCCTAATCTCCTCTTCATACTGAGATGTTTGTGCAAAGAATTTACTCTCGACTCCTTTTTGTTTCAATTCCGCTTGCACCGTAGGGTTTGTAAAAAATGCTTTTAAAATTTCAAAAACAAGCTCTTGGTTTTCCATAAGGGTCGTAACGACCTGCTCTTTTCTTTTGGATAATTTTTTCTCTCCTGCAAAGGCATGGGTAAAAATTACTAAGGTAAGCATAAGAAAAATACACGTCTGTTTCTTCATAACAAATCTCCTTTTAATTATTAATAGTTAAAGATTCGAAATGAAGAAAAGCAAAAAACATGCCAAAGTATACGATAAAATAACGCTTTGATATAAAAAGAAATTTATGATTTTTGTACAATTACTTTTTAAGAGTTTGTTGCAAATACATCCATTATGGAATGATACGATGACATATTATTTTTTCAACTGCTCTACAAGTCTAAAAGCTCTAAGAGTTCTTTCATATCAGGCCATCCTAATTGATGTTTATTAAAAAAAACATCCTCCGCTGTAGTAACTTTTTCTAATTCATCCTTTGTTATTTCACCCTGAATATATAAAAGCTGTACGACGGATCGAATCTTTATTTCATCAAACGTCATATCAGCCACTGGTGCTTTTTCTCTATTGGGGCATCGAAAGGCAGTTCTTTTGAAATATTCAAAATCTTTTTTATTAAAAACTTGAGCATCTTCAAAATCAGTTCGATGAGCAATGGTATAAGCTAAGACAGGAATTCGTTCTCGAGCATTGGAAAACCAGGTTGTATCTCTTATATCATTTGGGTCATCAGCAAAAGGAGATTTATAAGGGTAAAAACCTTCTTCACTCATCCTACAATCATCAAGCTTCATAATAAGTAAATGAGGGCCCCATTCCCCTTGCGGATCGATGGCTGTTAAGTCATCGGACCATAACCACGTGTGATAGACTGCAAAATTATCATTAATATATATATTACATCGATCGGAAAGATCACTCAAAAGATTTTTACACCCATCACAGCCCCCTGATCTAAATGCAATGAGGGCATATTTCTTCCCGACAAATCGCCTTTTTGCATCTTCGCAAACTTGATTTTGTGTAAAGAGCGAAGTTTTATTTAACAGCAGTGGAAGCGTAAAACGATCATTGATCTTTCGTACCTCCATCTGATTATCGCTCACTGAAGGTTTCTCTTTGGAATCTCCTGCAAATGCATATGATATTAAAAGTAATACCATAACAAAGTAAGATAGTAATTTCATGAAAACTCCTGTTGTAAATTTATATTCTTGAAAATCTAAGTTTGCAAAAAGCATGCCAGAATTATATAATAAAAAACTAATTAAATTCCAATGGTTATATATACTATACTGCAAGGAACTGCGACTAAATTGTCGCGACTACTCACGTTATGGAAAAGGCTTAGGATGGATTGATGTTCAATTACTTGCGAGTGCTATACTCTCAGAGGCTTTTCTTGTAACACGCTATCGACGTTTACAAAAGTATACTTCGAAATAGGCACGTATACGAAGACACCACGGGTAAATTTACATACATTTGTTTGTCCATATTGAATCTCTTTTGTTATTATTTAATACTTTCTAAAATGCATTCTCTCTCCTCTTCAGAAAATTCATCGCCATAGAAACGCAAAAATACTTTTTGTCGTAATTCTCGTGAAGAAAGATTAGGATATTTTGCCCGAATTGAACTTATAACAATACGTTTTGCTGTATCAAACATATCGCAACCAATCTTCATTCGCTCAATGCCCGTCTTTTGCATAAATAATTTCTGCATGAGTGCATCTATTTCAAGGGAAGTATCATTCATAGTTTTACTTTATGATATATTGCTTCTAGTTTTAATTCTTTAATCCAATGTTCAAGATAATCTAAATCTAGCTCATCTTTCATTTGTAATAGTGAGCGTACATCTCTCAGCTGATATTCGGAATCACTATCATCCTTCGCCCACCACAGTTTTGAGATAATAAGATCTTCTTGGGAGACAATCCACGTATTGATTCCATCAAAATCTACATTTTTCTTTCGCTGAAATTCAAGACTTCTATAAACATTCTTGTGTTTAATGATAATACAATCCACTTTAACAATTAATTCGTTATGAATAATGTTAAACATTCTTTCATCTTTAACTGCTTCTCTCACGGAATCTGGATGTATATGAAAATCATCTTTAAAGAGTGTATAAAAGTTTTGTATATCACTTTCTTTCAACTGAAGAATAATATCAATATCTCTTGTCATCCTGGGTTTGGTATAAAAATTGTAAGCCATCGAGCCGGTCAGCATATAGTTAATCTGCTCTTTATTCAACCGCTCAACTACAATTTTTAACACTTTTAATTCATCAGACATAGTGAATATTAATACGTATCATAGCATTATTAGAATGCAAGTGGAATTGTACTATTCATGTAATAGCTCAGAAGGTGTGAAAGAATCATATTTCTCACTTCGTTCGCAATGACAGAAGACCGCACGTTGTCATTTCGAGGGTGGTCTCTTACCTGTCATTGCGAGGAGGGCACGTTTTCTTGCCCGACGAAGCAATCTCAAGCAAATAAAGATTGCTTCAAACCCTTCAGGTTTTCGCAATGACAGTCGAATGGGACATTTCAGTTTCCTATCGCTCTTTTTCAGAAAATGGAGCTCTCCCTTGATTTTTTCACACCTTCTCAGTTAATGGGAAAATGAAGATGGATCCCGTGGTCAAGCCACGGGATGACAAACGGAAAACACTCTCGAATTGTCATCCCGCGGCTTGACCGCGGGATCCAGTTCCATAGAGAAATTACTTAATCACTCCCATTTACTGAGCTGGTACCTATTTATCTATATCCCATCTATTTTTCCTGCAAAACAATAAGGTAATTCATATGTTATACTTATTAGTCAAATTTGGCTATGGATATTCTCATTAATCTCCAAGCATTTGATCAAAATAAAAAAATAGGCTTTCCGCGCATTCCATCAGGGTTTCGGAAAGCTGGTACTATCCAGTAAAAAATCTCCAAGCTCTTTTTAATACCTTTTCGGAACATTCCTTTGATCTCTTGTTTTCATCTTTAGTTTTATGCATTACATTTTTCTCTAGATCATTAAGAATGCTCTGTCGTTTTGGAAGATGTGCAAGCTTTTTTTTGATTTTTTCTGCTTTCTCTTTCATATTACTTCTCCTCATATATTTCTCAAGATAATAAAATGAAAAAAAGATACAAAATTCTTCTTCCCACAGAAACTGTTTACCATACATATCATCGAGTATAATTGGGAATACTTCTTCGTCCCTCACTTCAGCCCATTGTATTCTTAATCCTCTCGATAAAACATTCTTAAATACGAAATGGCCTATCTCATGGTACACAACAGCCACATAATAATACGTGTCTATTTCTTCTTTAAAAAATTCTACACAAGAGTGCTTGTACAAATGGTGGTTTTTTTAATTTTTCAGCTTTTCGAAAATTCTTATTGGCTTCTTCTGTTCTCCCAAGAGCTTGATAAACATTACCCAAATTATAATATGCATTTGCATGCTTTGGATTTAACTCAATTGCCTTTTTATACGCTCCAACTGCTTCTTCTGTTCTCCAAAGAGCTTGATAAACAGTACCCAAATTATTATATGCATTTACATGCTTTGGATTTAACTCAATTGTCTTTTTATATGCTCCTATTGCTTCTTCTGTTCTCCAAAGAGCTTGATAAACAGTACCCAAATTATAATATGCATCTGCATCCTTTGGATTTAATTCAATTGCCTTTTTATACGCTCCAACTGCTTCTTCCTTTTTCCCAAGATCATCATAAAGATTACCCAAATTACTATATGCACTTGCATCCTTTGGATTTAATTCAATTACCTTTTTATACGCTCCAACTGCTTCTTCCTTTTTCCCAAGATCATCATAAACATTACCCAAATTATTATATGCACCTGCATACTTTGGATTTAACTCAATTGCCTTTGTATATACGGTGATTGCTTCTTCTCTTCTCCCAAGATCATTATAAACAATACCCAAATTCAAATATTGTAATGATAGTGTTTGTTTTTCGTTTAAGGAATATAAATATACTTTGTTGTTAATAGATTCTGGTGGTATATTGAGTAGTTTTATGTAAAAGTCATCCGAATATATTTTTCCTGCGGTGGTTTCCCAATTAATATCCCCTTTGATACTACTCGCTGTATTCAAAGCGTCATGTTTGCCATCGCTATCCCACCTAATAAAAGCATGCTCGGGAGCTGAGACTACATACAAGGGAATTTTGATTATTTCACCTATTCCTTTATATATAAAAGAATAATCTACACACACTAACTTTTTTATGCTTAATCCTTTACTCAATAATTCTCTCGTATCAGGAACAATTGAGTTGTCATATATTACCTTAAAATCATCTTTTAGAATAGAATGAATCTTTGTTAATATTCCCACTTTCTCATATTCAGTGTATATCTTTTTAGGTTCTTGTATCCCTATTGTTTTAATTGCTCTATCAATGATTTGATCGACAAGCTCATACACAGTTCTACCTTCTTCATCAGGAGTTGTAACATCAAATCCAGCCTCTTCTTCCATTTTCAAAAATATATGAATAGTCGTATTATATTTAGGGGTATATGCGTATACAAGTTCTTGCTGCGAAAGAAGAAGAAAAATAAGCAAAGCTTTTGTTAGCAAAAGACTTCGGCCATGTTTATATGTCATTCTTTGATGAGGAATGTTCATTATAAAAAGGTATAATTGCAATTTTCATGCCAAAATATTCAATTAAAAGCCTATGAGAATTCAATACATGAGCTACTACGCCACTAAAGAGTGCGGCACCAAAGTCTCACATCAGAAGCTTATCGCGCCACATGCGTCGCATGGCCGTAAAAGATTTCCGCGCATTCCATGAGGTATTGTGATCTTATTAAATCAACCTCACTATACACTACAATAATCGATTGTATCATTTTTGTAGTGTATTTAATATTTCCTCTATTTCATTTTCAACTAAAACAAATCTTTCTTTTCCTTCCTTCAAAACTTTTACTATTTTCTTCTGCCAAGGTTTTGGTAAATTATCATATACGGAAGACAATTTCTTATTATCGGTTATTGAATATGTATAGATTGCTTGAATAAAGTCCTTTTCTCTTTTTTCTACTTCTTTTCTTCTGTCGGATATGAGTAATTTATGAAACAAGAAATTTTCAGGACTTGGAAGCAATATATGTATCTTCTTATATTTCACTCTAACCGGATTTTCTAAAAGTAAGTCTACAAAACGTAGAGGAATAGCCCGTATAGTTGAATTTTTGATTGCGATTGCTTTATCAGTTCCTCTTCCTCGATCTGGTGTAATGAATTCAATTTTCAATTCACTATTCCATAAATAGATCGAGCCATCTCGATTGAATGAATGTCTAAATCCAAGTTTTTCGATTTCTTCAATTAAATCGATATTCGATGTATTCTTAATCCTATTCGGCACCAAAAAATCTATATCTTGAGTTCGCAACGGGTAACTCTCTAAACCCAAACACTCTTGATAAAAATAAAAACACCAGCTACCTATGATCTCAATTCCTTCATCCCACCATTTATTTTTATCTATAATACGTACTATCTTTTCTACTAACAAAATCATGCATTTTTCACCTTGTTTAATAACTTTAATGATTGGCGAGTCTCTTTTAATTCCCTTTTTAATTTCTCTCGCTCTACGATCTTTCGTTCTAGTTCCATTGGTTTTACTTTTCCTAAATATATCTGAATAATTTTAGTACCTTTTCTGAATTGCACGTAGTAGTAAATATGGCCTTTAATCGTACGTCTTTTTATACTTCCCTTTGGAAGAGATTTCAGTCGTTTAAGTATCTCATGTTCGATCTTCTGATAATATTCCTTACTTTCCTTTAAAATTCCTTTAAGAATTCGCATATATACTATTATTACACTACAAAATTAAAAAATCAATAAATTGTAGTGTAAGGATAATTGTGTCCTGCCCGTTTTGGTATTTTCTTTTGGATTAGTGGCTTAGCTTCTTTTTCAATAAATATTGACATTTTGCAATAATTATATTACATACACCGATTAATGAATAAAGTACCAATTTATTTGATCTACATTTATCTTCTTTTATTTTACTATACATCAATTGCCAACTCTCATGAATGTTCACCTCTCTTTAAAAAGATAAGAACGGGACTTAAACAAATTACCTTTCTTACCCAACAAGAAAATGATCATTGGGCAGCTGATGGATATCATTCAAGGAGCTATAATTCTGATTTTCAACCATTACTCGACGAAAGGAGCATTGAAGAATGGCTTCTGATGAGAAAAGCTCAAGGTAAGAGTACCCATATTTTGGATTTGTTTGGATCGGCTGTCTTCTTAAAAGAGAAGAGTAACTTGGCAGATACTTTAACGGGAGCAAGACTTTTAGACCTCAATGATCATGAGACAATGAATAAATCTTGGGATCTATACCAACACGATCATTGGTCAGTTGTCCCCGGTGATTTATTTCAGAAGAAAACGTGGAAAATATTAGAAGAAGAATTGAGAAAGAAAAATGCAATGCCCGTTGACCTCATTACTTTTCGGCCAATGGCTGGTATTGCTTATTATGGAGGAGTTCAAGGATTTCTACAAATCTTTTTTATAATGATGAAACGAGCTTATAAACTCTTATCAAATAATAATGGTATGATGTTGATACAGCTTCCTAGAGAATATCTTGAAGTCTTTGAGGAAGAAGAATGGGTGGCTCTATTACAGAAAAATGGAATTGCTGCTCCGTTTAGATATTTTCAGAATCAAACTAAAGATAAAAGTGACCCACTCATAAGAATTGACAAATCTCAGAAAAGTTCTTTTCTTTTACCTGTTCCGAGAAGATAATTGTAAAATTAAAAATTCAACATATTCCTCTATTTTTCCTGCAAAACAATATGGAGCCCCATGGCATATGCCATGCTACTCTGCGAAGGCGGATAGAAACAATATATATAATAGAAAAGCGAAAGAAACTCTCCATTTTTATTTTTAAATATATATCTCTTCGCTAATACTTTTTCGTAAATTGGAGCTTTGCGTTTATTTCTTCAAAACCGGACATTGTGTTTTGCGGAGGCTATAGCTATCGTTAACGTCTCGTAAAAACGCATTCTTTCGAGACAGCGAAACAGCCCCAGTCACTTCTAGAACTTTTTCTTGTTGAATTGCTCGTAAAAGACTTGATCCTACTTTTCCTGTAATACCCGCTATACATACTTTAATTGTTCTCATGAATATAATAATAACATGTTATTTGTGCGCAATGCCTAAGAGAAAAATATTCATTTCACTTAATATCCTGGACCATTACAATAATCTCAAGTATACTCCTTAATATGCTTTCAAAAAATGAAATTATTCAGAAACTCGAAAATTTCTTTCGCAATAAACGAGAGATTAGTTTTGCAATCTTATTTGGTTCTGCTGATAATGAAAATACCCACGAGAGTTCTGATATTGATATAGGAATTTATTTCAAGCCACAAGGCAGAGGAATCGAATGGGAAGCAGATCTTCATTATCCTGATGAAGATACTATCTGGCTTCTACTTGAGAAACTTTTAGGAACCAATGTTGATCTTTTAATTTTAAATCGAATCCCAGCATTTACAGCCGATACTATAGTACGCAATGGAACGCCAATCATTATTAAAGATAAGAGAATCTTTCTCGAATACATGCTTCGTGTAACCATGGAAGCGACTGACTACCGAGAACAGGTACTTGAATTTTGGAGGAGAAAAGTTGCCTAGAGATGACGATAAAAATATTCTAACCAAGCATCTATTGTTCTTGAAAGATGAATACAAGGACTACGATCGTTTTTCACCAGTAACCTGGAAAGAGTATATGACTGATCGTGACCTCCGTAGAAATCTTGAACGGTGGATTGAAAATATCATTAACTCTTCGATTGATATTGCAAAACTCCTCTTACGTATCCATGATCAGCCAATCCCTCAAACCTATCGAGAAATTCTTTTGCACATTGGCTTACTCCCAAATTTTAGCGAAGACTTTGGCAATCAACTCTCACGATTTGCTAAGCTCCGCAATTTCTTAGCTCATGAATATCTAGATATGCGCTGGGATAACATAAAGAATTTCATTAAAGAGAGCAAGACTATCTATCCTGAATTTATGGCAAAAGTAACCGAGATCGTTAAATCATCAGACGAAAGATAAGTGATAACAAATGAAGATTAGCATTATTATTTCTAGCAATGATGCCGAAACATGTTGGAACACTCTTCGCTATGCAAATTTTAGTTTGGTTCAGAAAGATGAGTCACTATTTTCTTTATGGGAAAAGGAGTTGAATATCAGAAAATGAGCACAGAAAAGTTTAACACAATTATCCAGGCTAATATATTTTTGAAATCTGGTGGAAAAATTTATGCCTGTGGAACATGTATCAAAAGTCGTAATCAAGAAAGTTCTGAAACGTGTCCAACTTCAACGTTAAAGGATATGTACGAAATTATCAAAGAAGGCGACAAAATAGTCACCTTTTAAAAAGCTATGCCAAGCGGGGTAAAACAACCAAGTGTTGGTTCTTTGGATAGAATTATCCAAAGAACCTGTGAAAATCTTGGTTTATTTATCGAATTATAAAACCCTCGAGAAGGAAAATTGCAGATGCGATCGATTTGCATAAAAATAAGTCATCTTTTATTTCAATAATTTTATTACCTTATATATATTTTACCAGAAGTAAAACACAAAGTATAGGTAATTTTGCTTCTATTCTAACATAAAGTCTAGGTAATTTAAATGATTTTTTGATACAAAGTAACCCATAAATAAATAACTGTTATGCAAAATCACCTTTTGTTACTTCGTCTATGGGGGAATTTTTGTCTCAGGCATGAAAGATGCTAATTCCAAATATTACTTCGCCACATGCGTCGCATGGCCGTAGAAGGCTTCGGCGCATTCCATGAGTGTCTCTGATAATGTTGGATGAGGATGAATTGAATGTGCAAGATCATATGCCGTCGCACCCATTTCAATGGCAACGACTCCTTCTGCAATAAGTTCACCAGCACCATGACCTGCAATGCCTACTCCTAATATTCGTTCTGTTTCTGGCTCAATAATTAATTTAGTCATGCCATCAGTTCTATCAAAAGTAAGTGCACGGCCTGAAGCACCCCAGGGGAATCGAGCAACAGAAATCTGTATGTTTTTTTGTTTTGCTTCGTCTTCGGTAAGACCAGCCCATGCGATTTCTGGATCAGTAAAGACAACGGCGGGAATAATATTTGTATGCGGTGAATTTTCACCGGTAATAGCTTCAATCGCAATTCGCGCTTCGCGAGAAGCTTTGTGTGCAAGCATCATGCCGCCAACAATATCACCAATTGCATAAATATTTTGATCTCTAGTTTGTTGCTTTTCATTCACGGTAATAAATTTTCTTTCATCCAGAGTAACATGCGTATTTTCGAGCCCTAAATCATCATCATTTGGTTTTCGCCCTATTGAAACAAGAACACGATCAAAGATTTCATCAAATGTTTCGCCATTTTTTTTAAAAGTAACTTTAATTTTTTTACCGCTCGTTGCTAATTTTTCAACTTCAGTATTGAGACGAACTTCTTTAAAATTCTTTTTGGCGTACATCATTACATAGCGAACAAGATCAGCATCGGCTCCCATAAGAATTGAATTAAGAGCTTCAACAACAACGACCTGTGAACCTAATGTCGAATAGACGGTTCCTAATTCCATTCCAATATATCCACCACCGACAATCAAAATATTTTCGGGAATTTCCTCAATTTCAAGCGCCTCGGTTGACGTCATGATACGAGGATTTCCTAAATCAAAAGTCTTAGGAAGCGTAGGCTTTGAACCAACTGCTATAATTGCTTTATCAAATTCAATAAATTGCTGGCCGGCGTTCGTTTCGACACGTATTGTTTTTGAGTCTTCAAAGTAACCACGGCCATTAATCACTTCCACTTCTCTTTTTTTTGCAAGCTGACGAATTCCACTCTCGAGTTTTCGAAGGATTCCATTTTTCCACGTTCTCATTTCATCTAAATTAATTTTTGGTTCACCAAAATGAATGCCGCGAAAGCCTGATTCTTTCGCTTCTTTAATTAATTTGGTTGCATGCAATAAAGCCTTTGATGGAATACACCCATGATTTAAGCATACACCTCCAAGCCGTTCTGATTTATCAATCAAGGTGATTTTTTTGCCTTTATCACGACCATAAAATGCTGCAGCATATCCGCCAGGTCCAGCCCCAACAACAACAATATCGGTTTTCGTCTTTTGCATAATATATCCTTTATAAAATTATGTTTTAGGAGAGGTGGGATAGTTTTTCTATGGAACTGGATCCCGCGATCAAGTCGCGGGATGACAATTTGAGAGTGTTTCCCGTTTGTCATCCCGTGGCTTGACCACGGGATCCATCTTCATTTTTCCCATTTACTGAGCTGTTATCCAACCTCTCCTACGTAATATGTTCAAGTGCTTCCACTAAATCTTTCATAAAGCGAGCGGTATCAGCACCATCGATTAAACGATGATCATATGAAAGACACAGAGGAAGAATCATTCTCGGAACAATCTTACCTTCAAAAACTATGGGCATTTCTTTTGCTTTTCCTATTCCTAAAATTGCGACTTCTGGAGGATTAATTATGGGAGTAAAATGCATGCCCCCTATTCCTCCCTGATTTGAAATGGTGAATGATGCTCCTTGAATATCTTCAAGCGATACTGCTCTCTTACGTGCCTTATCAGCAATTGACTCAAGTTCTTTTGATAGCTTCACAAGATCCATGGTATCAATATTTTTAATAACAGGAACAATAAGACCCTGTTCAGTATCCACTGCTATTCCTAAATTGAGGTACTCTTTATATAGTATTTCTTGAGCGGCTACATTATAACTTGCATTGAATTTCCGATGCTTTTTCAAAAGTGGGACGAGAATTTTAATAAGATACCCTGTTACTGTTGGACGAACGCCTTGTAATTCAAACCCAGACAATTCTTTTTTTCGAAGTGCTAAAAGATTGGTAATATCTGCTTCATCGAATTGTGTTACGTGAGGAATTGTTGTCCACGAAAGCGTCATTTTTTCTGCAATTTTTTGTCGAACTGTTCCTGCTTTTTCTTTTTTAACAGAGCCCCATGCAGAAAAATCAGGTATACTGACTGCATCAGCCACCTTGGGGATATTGTCTCTTCCTTCAGAAATATTTTGAATATGCTGAATATAACGTTTTAAATCGCTGAGAATAATTCTGCCGCCACGTTCACTTCCTTGAATCATCGTAAGGTCAATACCTAAATCTTGCGCAATTTTTCGCACATGAGGAGCAGTAGGCGGAACAGAATCAGTTGACGAGTGATATTTATATGAAGAACCTCTCTCGCTTATTTGTTGGTTATTTCTTTGAGGTTTAGGTTTTTCTTTATCTTCTGAAACTTCTGCTGTATCTTTTTGTTTACCCGCGCTTGTCGTTTTTATTTTAATTAATGTTTGTCCAACACGAACATTATCTCCCACGTTTACCAAAATTTTTTCGACGATGCCAGCTTCTTTTGTAGGTACTGCAGCTACCGCCTTTTCGGTATCCAATTCAACAACCGTTTGGTCTTTTTTTACTGAATCACCTTCTTTGACTAAAACTGCAGCTACGATTCCACCGGTAATATTTTCTGCTAAATGGGGTACTTTTATGTCCATAATGTTAAATCTTTATTATTTGTTTATCTGGATAGATACAAAAATTATACTTTTCTAAAAAATTCATCCCCAATAATCCATCAACATGTTGAAGGCCCAAGGAATGACAAGCTATCTCAAAGTTCTCAATTCTTTGACCAAGACATTCTAGCGCATGAAGATGTATTCTAAAACCTTTTTCTTTACCTATTGGAGATTTAACTATCGAGGGTGCACTTTTGTCATCAGCAGTATATCCCAATTCCTCGATAACGCTTGGATCAATAATTGTCAATGAAGCCCCAGTATCTAAAATAAGATCCGCATCATATTCTCCATATTTTCCTTGCAGAATAGATTGCACAATAATAAGCCGTTTATCTAATGTGTATGAAATATTTGCCATAACAGAGGAAGTTCTGATTCTTGGACAAGATCGCCCGTATAACGAACCGCGGCACGTCCATATTTTTTAATTGCTTTGGCAACTTCTCCACGAAATACTGATTTATTATGTCCATGAGCAATGACTATTCCATCGACAGCTACAGAGCCTTGACTCCTATACTGAACAACAACAATCCATTCATTAGGAAATTGCCGACAAATTTCATTCCAAGAAGTTGATTGAGTCATACTAAAATAGAATCTTAAAAAGTCATTAAAATCAATATAAATAGTAATGCCTCGGAAGGTGTGAAAGAATCATATTTCTCACTTTGTTCGAAATGACAGAAGACCGCACGTTGTCATTTCGAGTGTGATCCCTCACGTGTCATTGCGAGGAGGACACGTTTTTTTGTCCGACGAAGCAATCTCAAGCAGATTCGGGATAAACTCCGCAATCTTTGGATATGTAAGAAGAGATTGCTTCAAACCCTTCAGGTTTTCGCAATGACAGTCGAATGGGACATTTCAGTTTCCTATCGCTCTTTTTCAGAAAATGGAGCTCTCTCTTGATTTTTTCACACCTTCTCGGTTATTAGGAAGTAGGCATGTTCTCTATGGAACTGGATCCCGCGGTCAAGCCGCGGGATGACAATTTGAGAGTATTTCCCGTTTGTCATCCCGTGGCTTGACCACGGGATCCATCTTCATTTTTCCCATTAACTGAGCCATTCCTATAAATATACTCGTTATTGATGATAGAGAGAATGCGAGAAAGAAATCAATTGAGGAAATGACAAACTCTCACAACAACTCAGGAAATCCTTTTTCCGGATCAACTTTTAAATCCGAAATTGCCTCTGTCACAACTTTTGCAGTAATTTCTCCCTTTTTGTATAAACTATATAATGAGGCAATAACAATCGACTGAGTGTCTATTTCAAAAAAGCGACGTAAATTACTTCGTGTGTCGCTACGACCAAATCCATCAGTACCCAAGGTAAATAAACCACCAGGAACCCAACGCGCAATCTGATCAGGGACTAATTTTATATAATCAGATACCGCGACAAAAGAACCTTTTTCTCTTTCAAAAAGTGTTTCAATGTATGATTTCTTCGGATTTTGTTCAGGATGAAGCATGTTCCATCGTTCTACTTTTAATGCATCTGCCCTCAGCCGTTTATAACTTGTTGCACTCCATACATCTGCACTTACGTTATAAGTGTTTCCAAGAATTTCTTGTGCGGTGAGTGCTTCTTGCATAATCGGGCCACTGGCAAGGATATGAACGGTATGTTTTTTTTTCTCTTCCCCTGTTTTATATTTATAGAGGCCTTTGAGAATCCCCTCTTCTATTCCTTGTTCTTCTCGCATTGCAGGCATAACAAATTTTTCATTATACAATGTTATATAATAAAAAATTTCTTCATTGTTTTGGTACATGCGTTTCATACCATCGTGCACAATCACTGCCACTTCGTAGGCAAACGCAGGATCATAGGCAAGAAGTGTCGGTATGGTACTTGCCATTAAATGGCTGTGGCCATCTTGATGTTGTAATCCTTCACCCGAAAGTGTTGTTCTGCCTGCAGTTGCGCCAAGCAAAAATCCTTTAGTACGATTATCAGCAGCTTGCCAAATCAAATCGCCCACACGTTGAAAACCAAACATAGAATAGAAAATAAAAAATGGCATCATCGTAACACCAAAATTTGCATAGGAAGTACCTGCGGCAATGAATGAAGAAAGAGCGCCAGCTTCGGTAATTCCTTCTTCGAGTATTTGTCCGTCTTTTAATTCCTGGTAATACAGAAAATTGTCTTTATCGACAGGATCATATAGTTGGCCTTCTGAAGCATAAATACCGAATTGTCGGAAAAGCGTATCCATCCCAAATGTTCGTGCTTCATCAGGTATAATAGGGACAATCTGTGAACCTATATTTTTATCGCCCATGAGTTTTGTTAAAATTCTTACAAATGTCATGGTCGTTGCTTGCTCAAGCTTGCCTGTCCCTTTTAAAAATTCTTGAAAACAATCGAGTGATGGAATTTCAACCGCAGGAGCAGAAACTTTTCTTTCCGGAAGAAAACCACCCAAAGCCTTGCGCCGTTCAACAAGGTAACGGTATTCTTCGCTATCTTCTTTGGGACGATAAAAAGGTGCGTCAACGACTTCTTCATCCGGAATAGGAATATTGAAACGAACTTTAAACTCACGCAATTCCTTTTCATTGAGCTTTTTTTGTTGATGCGTAATATTTCTTCCTTCGCCTGCTTCGCCAAGGCCATAGCCTTTGATAGTTTTTGCTAAAATTACCGTTGGTCGTCCAGTAAGTTCACACGCCTTTTTATACGCAGCATAGACTTTTTGTGCATCATGTCCGCCTCGCCCAAGATGCGCAATTTGGTCATCACTCAAATGATTAACGAGTTCTAAAAGTTCAGGATATTTTCCAAAAAAATGTTTACGTGTGTAGCTTCCTGGAGCAACACTATATTTTTGATACTCTCCATCGACAACTTCTTCCATCCGTTTTATCAAAAGCCCTGATTGATCACGAGCGAGTAATTCATCCCAATCAGAACCCCAAATAACTTTGATTACGTTCCAACCAGCACCACGAAACATTCCTTCAAGTTCTTGAATAATTTTTCCATTGCCGCGAACGGGACCATCGAGTCGTTGCAGATTGCAATTGAGAACCCAAATTAAATTATCGAGATTTTCTCTGCCAGCTAAAGAAATAGCGCCCAAAGATTCTGGTTCATCAGATTCACCATCACCGATAAAACACCAGACCCGCGGCTCTTCTTTCTTTAATATACCCCGAGCTTTCATATAGCGAATGAAGCGAGCTTGATAAATCGAAGTAAGCGGAGATAGTCCCATGGAAACCGTTGGAAACTGCCAGAAGTCAGGCATTAAATAAGGATGCGGATAGGAAGATAATCCACCTGTCGGAGATAAATCCTGACGGAATGCATGTAATCGTGGAGCCTTCATTCGTCCTTCTAAATATGCTCGCGCATAAATGCCTGGTGAAGCGTGACCCTGGAAATATACAAGATCAGCCACTCTTTCGCCATTATTATCTCCCCTAAAAAAATGATTAAACGCAACTTCATACAGTGTTGCACAGGATGCATACGTCGAAATATGTCCGCCGATATCTTTATGCAAACGGTTTGCTTTTACAACCATTGCCATTGCATTCCATCGAATGTAGCTTTTAATTTTTCGCTCTATCTCCCGATTTCCAGGATAAGGAGGCTCTTCTTCTTTAGGGATAGTATTGATGTAGAGAGTCTGTGCAAGGGTTGGAACAGTATGTCCCGTATTTCGCAAATGTTCTGTCAAAGTTTCTAAAAGACGTGCAATCTGATTTGGCTGCCAATTCTGTAAAACTCCCTCTAAAAAAAATTCAAGCGAGTCAAACCATTGACGAGAATTTTGATTTATTGGAGATTTTGTATCCTTCTTTTCCACGACGGTAATCTATAGAATTCATTGACAGAGGTCAAACGTAATTGTAGTCAATTTTCCATGCTGAGCTCTATTGATCAATCTTTTGAAACACCATCTGAAAATCTTGCCTATGATGATGTATTACTTGAAGAATGCGAATCACATTCTCTAAAAGAAATTCTTCGTTTCTGGGAATCATCAACATATTTCATTGTTCTTGGACGGGCCAATCAAGCAAAGCTAGAAGTTAATATCGAAGCATGCAAAAACGATACAATTCCTATCTTACGACGTTCATCCGGTGGAGGAACTGTGCTGCAAGGTCCTGGTTGTTTAAATTATAGCCTGATCATAAAAATTGATGGAAAAGAAGAGTATCAAAATATTACACGAACCAATACATATATCATGCAAAAACATAAAGAAGCTTTACAATTAATTCTCAATGAACCAATAGAGGTAAAAGGCTTCACCGATCTTGTCTGGCGAGGTAAAAAATTTTCAGGCAATGCTCAGAAGCGTGGACGGAATGCACTTCTTTTTCACGGAACATTTCTTTATGGAATGAATATTGAGCTTATTGAAAAATACCTTCTCTTACCTTCAAAGAGTCCAGCCTATAGGAATTCTACAAGCCATCGAGAATTTCTTACCAATGTGCCTCTATCACCGACTATTATTAAAAAAGCACTGAGAGAAATATGGAATGTAAAAACCTAGCACATCTACTCTTTTTTTCTTGGCTTCTGGCCTTCGCTAAATCGAATGATTATAACTGAAATGTTATCAAGTCCGCCTTTGGCATTGGTTTTTTTGACAAGTTCTTTGCAGGATTTTTGGACATTGCTTTTATTTTTTATAATTGTTTGCGCTATTTCTTGCTCGCTCATAAAATTGGAAAGTCCATCGGAACAAAGAATATATAAATCTTCGTCCTGTGCTTCCTCCAAACGCAAATCAACGGTAACGACTTCTTCAATACCTAGTGCGCGAGTGATGACATTTTTATAAGGAAATTTTTCTATTTCTTCTGCCGTCATTCGTTCTCGTTTAATCGTATCATTAAGCAGTGAATGATCTTCTGTCATTCGTTCAATTTTTCCATTTCTAATGCGATAAATTCGGCTATCTCCAACATGACACATATTGACAGTACCACTATTATTACAGAGCACTCCTACAATTGTGGTCCCCATACCAGGGAGATTACGTTCACGGCCATGATTAAAGATCTTTTTGTTGGCTAATTTAACTGAAACAATAAAGCGATTTGCATCGTACGTTAGGGCTTCATCACGCTGAAAAGGCCAGGTAATTTCTTTATCGCCGCGAGTTGATTTCAAAAAGCTACCGATGGTTTCAACTGCAATTTTACTCGCCACTTCACCGGCAAGATGACCGCCCATTCCATCTGCAATTAAATAAATGCCATCTCGTTTGGATACGTAAAGGCTATCTTCATTGATTTTTCGTGTTCTACCAATATCGCTCATTGATGCATGAAATATCTTCATAATTGTATGGTAAGATTGTGTTGATGATAAGAATGTGCTGAGGTGCTGATGTTAGGAGAAGATTTTTTTCTTAACATCAGCACTTCAGCACATTCTTATCATCAACACCTGTTATCTAATCTTTCTGAGTTGTTCCTCCGCCTTTTTATAATATTCGTCGTTACGGTCAAGTAAATTTATGACTTTTTCATAATTCTCAATAGCAGCTTTCATGTCATCATTATATTCATAAATACGACCTTCATTGTAATATTTAAAAGCTTCTTCAGTGAGTGATGCTTGTATACGATGATATTCCTCGCGTGCATCAGGGTAATCAGGATATTCCTTTAGAATTTCTTGTAACAACGTTCGTGCTTCTTTTTTTTCTCCATTTTCCCATAGAGTTTTTGCATGCTCTAACTTCTCTTTGAGTTTTTCTTTCAATTCCTTTTCCCATGTTTCAATACGCGCTTGAATTTTATCGCGGTACTGAGACAGATCAACATCAAAGTTAAACACCTTACGCATTTCAGTGAGGGCCTTATAAATATCGCCTTTTTCGTATAATCCCTGCGCTAATTCTATTTGCTCTTTTACTAATTCCTGCTCTTCCTTAATCTTCAACTTTTCTTTATACGCACTACTCGTGATCTCTTTAATTAATTGGATATATTTGTTTGCAATACTATTGTCTGGATCTTCTTTAAGCAGCTTTTCAAATACCTCTTGCGCTTTAGCATAACTGTATTGATTATAAAAATTCATCCCTTCTCGTTCCATTTTTTCAACACGCGCTTCCCGTTGTTCTTCAGTTTTTAATGCTTCTTTTTCTGCAGAAATTTCTTTCTGTAATTCTATTGCCGCCGCTGCTTTCTTTTTATAACGAAGGACATCTGGATTAGTTGGATCGAGTTTTAATGCAACAATAAAAGCCTGAAGCGCCTCTTCATAGTGTTCTTTTTCTAATAGATCCTTTCCTTGTGCCACCGTGAATTGAAAACGTTTTTCCTTTTCTCGTGAATGTGGATCTTCATCTTTAATATTCGTATCAGAAGACAGAGTTTTTTTACTTTTTTGATTCATAACAATAAATAAACTGACAAGCGAAAAAAACCCTATGATTAAAATAATTCTCCATCGTTTTTCAGGAGGAATTAAGCGATACAAAAATCCTTGTGGTGGTTGCTCACCAATAGCTATTATTTCAGGATCATCTTTTCTGACTTCAATTACTTGGGGAATATGCGAAACACGCTTCTGGCTTGGTTCAATAAACTCAAAGCTAAATTCACCAATCACAACAGTATCGTTGTTTTTCAATTGTGCTTCTTTAACCTGTTCGCCGTTAATTATAACACCATTCGTGCTCTCAAGATCATATATATAAAACTGCTCTGCCTTTTTTACAATCTTTGCATGATTGCGTGAGACGCTTTTATCAGAAAGAACAATAGTATTTGCATTTGATCTTCCCAATGTGGTTTCAGCTTCTAAGAGAGGGAACTTTCGCTCAGATAAAAATCCTTTGATAAGGATTAAATGTGGATTAACGAGAGCATCAAAGACTTTTGTATGATCGTTTTCTTTGTCTAATTTAAAGGAAAGATTTGATTCGTGAGTTTTATGTAATGAAATAACTCGACCACCAATTTCGTCATGCTTCTCAGGTAACTCGCTCATTTCCTTAAATGGTTTTTCTTCTGCAATACTCTTTTCTTTTCTTTCATCAGTTATTGAATTGTGAGATTCTGAAGTCTTATTCTTTCTACCAGAAAAATCATAAATCTCTTCATTAATAAACTGCACAATTTTAGTAATAAATGATTTATTATTATCGTCTTGCTTCATAACTTTTACTCTGAATTTTGTGCCTGCTCCACACGCAGAATACCATTTTCTGCTTTTCTATAAAGCTCATGATTCCGTATACGAATAAAATCGAGAACCTTTTGAAAATAACTGCTCGCTAAATCGTAATACTTGTTATTATAGGCACGTACTCCTTCATCCAGGAGCTTTTGCGCGATTGAATCTCGTTCGGCTGTCCATTTATTTCGTTTAATAATTGCAAGGCTATGCTGAGAATCAACCTCTAAAATCTTTTCGAGGAGATTTAAGGCTTCATAATATTTTCCCACATCATGAAAAACGCGCGCCTCGGTATAGAGTTCATTGATATGCTTTTTTTTCTCGAGAGGATTGTGAAATTGGGGAACTTCAGTAACGACTTTTTTTTCGTCTGCTTCTAATCCTGGTATTACTTTTTCTGATTGTTCTTTTTGAGCTGCTTCTTTATCCCGATCTGACTCTTTGTGAGTGTTATTATTTTGGATGACATAGATAAAAAAAGCACTGGCAAAAAGAACGGCAATAATTATTTTTCGTCGCCCGCCAGGTAATGATCGCAGATTTGTCAGATAGGATTGTATCTTTTGAATAACTGCCAGTGGTTTTGGATTGAGAAGATTATTATCTTCGCTCGGTGTATGTTTAATCGTAATACTTTTTTCTTCAAACACTGTTTTTGTATCAACAATTAAAAACTCCAAGAGTGTATCTCCTATAAGAATCTTATCACCACTCACAAGCTCTTGCTCTTTGACTGAGCGTTTATTGACAAAAATTCCATTCATACTCTGATTGTCATAAATAACCGCGCTATCTTTTTTAATTTCAAAATAGGCATGAATGCGTGAAGCATTGGTATCTTGCAGAATAATATCGGCATTGGTAGCTCTTCCAATACTAATTCGCGAACCAACAAGTTTATAGAGCTTTCCCTTTGCTTCACCACTCAAAATTTTTATGATACATTTTTTATGTTCCATAATCAGTAAAATTAAACAAGAAAATGTATGTGCCTTTCGTATCCTTATCTATAGTGAACGCTTTAATGTGCAATCTTCTTCCTGGCCCTCCATAATTAACAACAAAAGAAGGTGATTCCTCTTGATTGCTCTGTATCTTTTCTATCAGATCATTCATTGCGAAAATGACGTCTTGATCAGTAATAATGGTATTTATGGGCTCTCCAACTCCGCCATTATGAATCAGTTTCAGCATCTCTACGGCACGATGGTTTACTTCTTCAATAACCTTTTGATTATCTACAATAATAATTCCTTCCTCGAGTTTATTAATCACTGCGTGCCATATATTCTTTCGCGCATCAGATTGAGCATCTTCTTGAGTTATTCCAAAACCTTCTTGAGCACCTGCTAAAGATGAAGTCTGGGGAGCAAAGGATCGTGTCGTTATAGAGCTCTGAATACTTTCTGCAAGTTTCTGCAGCTCATCAAAGGCACATGGTTGTGAAATTTCTTTTGTATCAGTATACGCAGCATTTTCAACACTCTGACGTAGTTTTCGTATGGGCAGAATAGTTGAAAAATAAATCCCAAGAAAAATCAAAAATAAAGGAATAAGAAGAATAATAATTGCCTTCTTCCTCATTTCTTCTATATTGAAATGAGATTGGATAACTTCTTGAGGACTAAAAACAATTTTTGCAATACCGATTGTTTCAAACCCTCCTGTTTCATCATTCCAAACTCGAATAGAATATGCAAAGTCATACTTAGACTCATGAGAAATAGTTCGCAATAATACATCTATATTTTTTGGAAAATCAGTTATGACTTTACTTTCAATGAGGGCCTCACGCGATGTTTGATCATTGAGAATACTACTGCTGTAAGCCAATGGTGCGCGGACACGTAAGCTTTTATCCGCGATTGAAGCCTCAACGACACCGCTTTCTTGCAGCACACTTTCGGTATCGAGCAAAATATCATTATTTAATTTGAGTTCGAGCGCATTTCGTTCTGCCAAATATTTTACAAGAACTTGGGCACGTGTATATGCTTCTTTAAAAAGTTCTTCCGAAGTCTTTTCAATCAGAAAGTCAGTAAGTACAAAATAAGAAAAAAATACGTATATTCCTAATAAAAAAAGAATACGAAATTTCCATTCAATAAATACAAATTTTTGAAAGAACGTACCGATCGAACTTTGAGAATTTTTTGTTGGCTTATTATTTTCCTTAGCGAGTTGAGGCTTCTTTAATGATTGTAAAGCTTTATCATTGATAGACATGTGTCTGACAATATAATCACCGATAACTACAACATCGTCTTCTAAAAGTTCTGCTTCAAGAATACGGACCCCATTTTTAATCGTTCCGTTTGAGCTTCCTAAATCTCTAATCGTTGCTTCACGTCCTCTGAAAATAAGAAGTGCATGTTTTCGTGAGACATGTTCAGAATCAAGTACTACAGCGCAATCCAG
>JAHFAK010000003.1:3516-4647 GCA_023250585.1 Deltaproteobacteria bacterium | reverse complement strand
TTCAAGTAAAATTGGACCAAATATTACAATGCCGACCGTAGGCAAAATAAAAAACACGAGAGGAATAAGTATTTTTTGCGTCGCTAAGGCGCCTGCTTTTTCTGCTCGTTGAAATCGTTGCGATCGTAAAAGATCTGATTGAGCTCTTAACACCGGACCGATACTTGCACCGAGTTGATCTGCTTGCACAAGGACCGTTGTAAATGACGAAAGCTCAGTAAGCTGAATGCGATTCGCAAGGTGAGTGAGCGCGTCTGAACGAGTCGTGCCTAACTTAATTTCTTTTAAAAGAACTTTGAGCTCATCAATCAATGGGCCAGCTTTTGCCTTTTGCGTTACACGGGTGATTGCAGCGACAAAATCAAGTCCTGCTTCAACACTTAATGTGAGAAGATCCATCATGTAGGGAAGTGTCGCTAAAATTGATCTCTTCCGTTGGGTCGCAATCGATCGAAGCCATATATTGGGATAAAAATAACCAATGAGTGTAAGTCCAATAATTTTTCCATACGATATATCTGCAGCACGTGTCGCAAAGTAATAGCCACTAAGAAACATAAGCGTTAGACCAACAAAAATTTTAAAGCACATAAACTCATCTGGCTCGAGTTCTTCTCCTAATCCTGCAGCAATAAAATTCTTTTTCATTTTTGTTCGATATGTATCAATCGAAAGCGCTTTGATGAGTGGAAGGATTAAAGGAAATAATGGACTATAGTATTGAATAATTTTATGCGAATAATGTTTTTTACCGGTGTCCACGCCTAATCGCTCTTGAGCAAGAACTTTTTCTTCATCAGGCATGAGCGCCTTTACAACAATAAAAATACTCGTAAATGTGGCAGCAAGAATAACAAATTCTGAAAATATAATGTCGAAAATAAATTGCATATTCCTTCGCTCCCTCTAAGTAATAGTTATTATTTATATTTTACCTCATTTTTCGGTATGAGTAAAGACTGCATACACGAAGACCTCTTAATAAAAATATACGCATTTTTCATGCCAAAATAAGTTAATTCAGTTGTGTCATAACCAATTGTAATTATAGCATTATTTAAATAATTTCTCTGGGAGCACCCTCAACTCTCATTTTTCTTTTGAAATTCTATGAAAATTTTGCAAGAAATC
>JAHFAK010000003.1:0-3416 GCA_023250585.1 Deltaproteobacteria bacterium | reverse complement strand
TATGAGTGACCGTGACAAAAAACCAAGCTACACTGATTATGATGAAAATCGACTTGATTGGCGTGAAAAAGATCGACGAAAAGATCAGCGTAATGTCGATGAAGCCCGAAAATCGTTAAGCCCAAAACAAAAATATCGTGATGACAAAGCAAAAAAAGATTATTTAAAAAATCTCGATAATCTCTTTAAAGGCAAAAAAGGCGGAAAAACTCATGATCAAGAAGTAAAACTTCTCAAAGAAAGTTTCTCGAATAAAGAAAAATTCAAAGAAAGCCTTGAACACTATGAAAAGACATATGGATTTCCCACTGATTGGGATTTGTTACTCCTGATACTTAAAATGAATAATTCTCAAAGAGTAACACAAACATTGCAAATCTTACGGCAAGAAATTCCACACGTAACTGATACAAAAAAACAGATTCTCAAATCAGAAATCGAAATACTTAGAATGACCATGGTGAATCGAGAGCTTCGCATGCTTTTCGATGAATTTTATAAAGAATTTTATTCTTAGGAGAGTTATGAGAAAAGATAATTCTGTTATATATTTTAGTTCTTTCAATTCTCCCATTGGAACTATTACGGTATATAAAAAAAATACAAAGCTTATTCGAATAGATTTTAATGATACATCTTTTCTTACAAACTCAGATGATTATAATTTTTTAGAAAATAAAAAAAACTGCTTAGATATTGAGCACGAATTAACTCGCTATTTTAAAGGAAAACTTAAAAAATTTACTACCTCGATTGAATTAGAAGGAACTGCCTTTCAAAAAAATGTATGGAAAAATCTCCAAAAAATACCTTATGGAAGCGCCATATCTTATAAACAGCTTGCAAAGAACTGCGGCAGCGAAAAAGCATTTCGAGCATGTGCCAATGCAAATGGAAAAAATCCACTTCCTATAGTAATCCCTTGCCATCGTGTTATTTATGAAAATGGGAAAATGGGTGGCTATTCCGGCGGGCTTCATATCAAAAAGCAACTCCTTGAAATTGAAGGCATTTCTCTATCTTATTAATATATAAGCGAAAATACTTGACATGCTCCTCTGTATCTGCTAGAGATAACATCGATTTTTGGAGGTATTACTATAAATTTAAAATATATATGGGGAGAGAGTATTTATGACAGATTTTAACAAAAAACGTTTTACTGAAATGGTACTCAAAGGAGAAGTTACTCCAGGCATCGATCTTTCAAAGATTGATCTATCCGCGACGAATTTACGCAGTGTTTTCTTAGTTGGAGCAAAACTCAAAAGAGCGAATTTAAAAGGTGCAAATTTAGCCTGTGCTAATTTTGAAAAAGCTGATTTAGAAGGAGCTGACTTAAGCAATTGCGATTTAAGTTATGCAAGCTTCAAAAATGCAAATTTAAAAGGCGCAAATCTTTCAAACTGCAAAATGGAATATACTGATTTTAGAAACGCCGAAGTAACAAAAGCTAATTTTAAAAACATCAAAGGCGAAAAAATTGGTTAATTGTTGCCTCGTTCTCGAATGAACCCTTCTTTTGTAATATAAAATCCATCGGGTAACATTTCTTCCACTAATTTTCGGTACCCTTTGACATCCCAATGAGTGTGCTTAAAAATATCTATAATTTTTGAGGTAATTCTTCGTGATTCTTCTGGTTTAATCAAAATTTTCAATAAATCATCGCGAATGACTTCATTGTCTTGTTTTTCTAAGACAGACAAAGCCGCAAGACGAATGCGTTCATCATAGTCGTTTAGAAGCATTCGTGCTTTGTCAAAAACGAGAGGATTTTTAAATTCTTCCAAATAATGGAGAATATCAATTTTTTTTTCTTCTGCCTTGTGATCAAAGATACTTTCTTCTGTTTTTAACGTATCAACGAGAAATCGTATATAATCTTCTTCCGATATAAGTTTTCGAAGAATGCGGAGTGGCAAGCCAATGGTCTCACTTTTGACGATATATTTTTGTAATGGAGGCACTGCTTCAACTCCGTATGCTAAAACATACTCAACAACTTTTTCTTTTTCGTCATTATCAACTATTGATTTATCGATGGTATAATTAAATCGTTGTAAAAGGCCGTAAATCGCTTCAAACCCTGATTGTTTCGAAAGGTATTCAATTGCACCTTGGCGCGACTCAAGCGTTGTATTCTTGCTTCCTATCTTTTCAATGCTTGAAGCAAGCTTACGCTTCTTTTGTTTTTCAATTAATTTGGTAAAAAAAGACATAGAAAAATTTTACTCTTTAGCGAATTTTGCTCGTAGATACTGTCTATTCATTCGCGCTATATTTTGGACGCTAATTTCTTTTGGACAAGCTACTTCACATTCATATTCATTTGAGCAGTTACCAAAGCCTTCATAATCCATTGCCTCTACCATTGCAATAACACGATCGTCTTTTTCGATTTTTCCTTGAGGGAGTAAATTGAGATGGCTAATTTTTGCCGCAGTAAACAGCATTGCAGAAGCATTGGGACATGCAGCAACACAAGCTCCACAGCCAATACATGCAGCAGCATCCATCGCACGATCAGCATCGTGTTTTGTTACGGGAATTCCATTTGCTTCAGCTGCCGATCCTGTTTTGACTGAAATATAACCACCGGCAGTTATGATACGATCGAAAGCGCTGCGATCAACCACAAGGTCTTTAACGACCGGAAAAGCATTGGCTCTCCATGGTTCAATCGTAATTGTTGCATTATTTTCAAAATGGCGCATATGTAATTGACAGAGTGTCGTCGCAGGTATAGGGCCATGAGGACGTCCATTAACCACGGCACCACACATACCGCAAATTCCTTCTCGGCAGTCATGATCAAAAGCAATCGGATCCTGTTTTTTCTGTATGAGACCTTCATTCACCACATCAAGCATTTCTAGAAAGGACATTGCAGTATCGATATCGTGAGCTTCATAAATCTCGAAACGACCTGTATCTTCAGCGTTTCGTTGACGCCATACTTTTAAGGTAAGATTTATTTTTTTATTCATAAAATACTCAAAACGTGAAGCAAAAAAAAATTGTCATTGCGAGGCTGATTTTATCAGCCGAAGCAATCTCTTACAGATTCGGGATAAACTCCGCAATATCTAACAAAATAAACTGGATTGCTTCGTCGCTATCACTCCTCGCAATGACATCTTCACGTGACGTTTCACTATTTATAACTCCTCGTCGCCAAATGAACTTCTTCAAATTTTAATTCTTCTTTATGCAAAATAGGCGTCTGCCCTACCCCTTTAAATTCCCATGCAGCCACATACGAAAAATGTTCATCATCTCGTTGTGCCTCTCCCTCTGTATCTTGGGATTCTTCACGGAAATGGCCCCCGCATGATTCCTTGCGTGTAAGCGCATCTAAAACAAGCGTTTCCGCAAATTCTAGAAAATCAGCAATCCGATTTGCTCGCTCGAGT
>JAHFAK010000149.1:716-3642 GCA_023250585.1 Deltaproteobacteria bacterium | reverse complement strand
ATATATTTTCCCTAATCGATTTCAGATTGAAAATGGCTTATTTGCTAATATTTCTCTTACAGCTCTTCCAGGATGGGATACTCTGATGGGATTGCAATTTGAAAATTTAGTGACTCATAATCGTAAAACTCTGTGGAAAATCATAGGAATTCATCCTATCGATATAGTAGCAGATGGTCCATTTTTTCAAACACAAACTGCGATACAATCAGGATGTCAAATTGATTATTTGATACAAACTCGTTTTCACACATTATATTTATGTGAAATTAAATTTTCTAAGGATCGAGTTGGCATGCAGATTTTACAAGAAATGGAAAAGAAAATAAAAGCCATAAAAGTTCCTAAGCATTGTTCTATTCGACCAGTGCTCATTCATGTTAATGGAGTTAGTGATTCTATTTTAGATAGTCGGTATTTTGATAAGATCATTGATTTTAGCGATTTTCTTGTGTTACATTAGTTTTTTTATGATAAAAGCTTTATGAAAGTTTTTTTGCCTCTTTGGTTTGTGCTTTTTGTTGTGTTTTTAGATTGGATGGGAATAGGTCTTGTTTATCCCATTTTTTCGTCTATGCTTTTTCATCCGGAAAATTTCATATTAGATTCGGGTGTTTTAGCAAGTACAAGAGGTTTATTAGTCAATTACCCCTAGCGTGAGTTTATTTCATTCGAGCAAAAACAAGATTACAATAAGTTGAATTCAAATGCTTTACGCTCTGAAAATGCGTATACAAACAAATGTTACGAAGCTGTTTTGGCGTAGTTGTGAAGGCCATTAATCTTAATTGTAGTTGAATGAATTAAAGATAAATTGAGGGCATCCAAAAGAGTCTTCTGCATAGGAGACATCTCTTCGAGCTCAATAATAGTCTTTGGCCTGCCTTTTTTACCTAATCCTTCAATAGATCTAATTAGGCGAATGTTATTAAGGGAATCAAGAAGACTATCCAAGCTACCTTGAAATCCTGCTTTTTTTGCATCATGATATATCAGTGTGGATAAAAGATACCCAAGGACACACGTAAAATAGTGTATCTTGATTTTGTGAGTTGTCCAATGGAACTGAGGAGTAACAGCTAAGTGGTACGGGTTTTTAATGTTTTTGAACGTTCCTTCAACGGAGGATTGACCGTAGTATGATTTAATGATTTTTTCAGACTCCCACTCATGACGATTTGTCATGATAATACGGAAGCCTAACTGATCTTCTAATTCTGTTATTTTTTTTTGCTCTGTGCGATAGCTTAACTCCCAATGACCCGGTGTAGTTGTTTTTAGCTCGTAAGTAATCAGTCCTTTCACAAATTGGCCTTCAAGAAGTTTTTCGAGCAATTTTTCCAAGTTTTCTTTAGTGCGTTTTTTAGATTTAGGATTGATAAGAGCTCTTTGAATAGCTCTAAGTCGTTTTTTTTTCTTTTCTAAAGATTGATATACGCCTCGTAATTGACCTTCTTGCAATCTCTCGCTGATAAATACTAAGACGGTACGTTTCTCTCCCCAAATTTCTCTTTCATCTCTATAGACTTCTAATTCCGTATCTCCCACTTTTGTTTTAGTGTATTTTCCTTCTGCATCTTCTATAAGATCGGAATGATGAGTTGGCGTAAGAGCTCCTACATAATGCAATTTGAGTCTTTTAATTTTTTTTAAATTGTCTTTGGAGTTACATCCTCGATCAAAAACAATTGTGTGTTGATTAATGTCAATTTTCAAAATTTTCATTCTTTTTTTTATACTGGAAATAACCTTGGTGAACACCTTACAATCACTGATATTTCCTTGATAAGTATAGTGAAGTAAGGGAATGTGATTTTCCTGAGTTACAGCTAAAGCCATTCCTACTTGTCTTAAGTCAGTCCTCTTTTGTTTGTTTTTCCCTCTTTGAGCAATGTCGCAGCGACCATTTTCAGTGCTGATAAAAGTATAGAAATTAGTTGTGTCATAGAGTAATGTTCCTTCTTTTAACGGATAGCTTTTAAAAGTTTTCTCAAGGATGTCCGCTTCTATATTTTCGATAGCTTCTTCCGGGATGCAATCCATTAAATCCCAAAAATGTTGACTATCCATCTTTTCTGAGGAAATACTTAATAAGTGATTGCAAGAAGTTTCTTTAGCCCACTCATTCCAAGCTCTTTTACTTGTTGGTTCGCATATTCTCCCTATCGCAGCTAATAGTATGGTAGCTCCTGCGGTAAGGTTATTGCGTAAGGGTTGTTTAGCCCAATATTCCCTTTGAGAAGAGGTGTGTTTATTAATAATCGCTACAACATCTAATTTCCTTGCCAGCTCTAATAAAGCTGCTACAGCTCCATGAGAATAAGACTTTTTTATAGAAGATTCTTCCTTATTCAATATGCGAGCTATAAATTTTTCTGTAGAACCAAGGCTTTCGATTACAATAGGGCGAGGTTTTCCATTAATCCTCTTAGATTCGACAAGATACCAGTATTTTTTTCCTCTACACATCCTAGACTGAATTGAAGCCATAAAAAATTCCATAGACAAATTTAAGTATACATAACCTGAATAGTAAAAAATTTATCTATACAATGCAAGTAATATTTTTCAATCATTTCATAGTATACAAAAAACTCGAGCGTAAGCAACTAAACAAGAGATTAATATGAAAAAATTTAGATGAAAAAGTGACGATTTAGAATAAACTCACGCTAGAGCATCCGTTAGCAAGGTGTCGAGAAAAAGAGAGTGTGCCCATTGTTCTGTTAATGCTTGCTCAAGTCTATGATCATATTGATCCAACATGCCTGATAGATTGAGTTTTTGCATCTTATTTTTAATACTTACATCATTCATATATTACCTCATATAGTGTTGTGTTTAGATTGTATCCCAAGCTACTTGCTTGTTTTTTTGCCCCCCGCTTAGTTGAGGGGGCAGAAAAAAAACAAGCAGCTTTTGGCCT
>JAHFAK010000149.1:0-706 GCA_023250585.1 Deltaproteobacteria bacterium | reverse complement strand
AAAATGTTTCATCTCTATAAATATCTAGGCACTCATCTGTTTGTTTAAAAATCAATCTCGTAAACTTCCGAAGATTGAATTCTATATCACGCGTTATCTCTCTTTGAGTTTCCAGCATTTGGCAGCTTGAAAGCGAAAAGATGACGAATCGATCAACATCCCGCTTTTACATATAGTGGATCTCACAGCAAAAGCAATTAAACAAACTAAGATAACTAAAGTTGGGCTCATCGGAACTTCTTTGAAGAGTTAACTATTGGAAAACTATTGCCTACATCTAGAACTATACTTTGCACCATCATTTCAATGCTGGCAAAAAGTGGCGCCGAAGCCGTTATTTTAGGATGCACTGAGCTAACGCTACTTATAGAACAAAAAGACACCCCTACAATATTATTTGATACAACCGAATTACACGCTAAAGCTGCTGTGAACGCTTTATTAAAGGCTCAATAGAAAGCTCCCAAAAATCACACGTGTTGAGCATCGCTGTCCCATGAACGTCTTTTCTTAGACCTAGAAACAGAGGAATTTTCACTTGAATTTGATGTGATTTTCATAGATAAATGGAGGCGGTTAGACTCGAACCAACAGATCCCGAAGGAGAGGGATTTACAGTCCCTTACAATCGAGAAACGAAGAAAATCTTCTATTTTTTAAGAATAAAACATATAAGAGATCCAAAAATCACAGTTCTAACGCATTT
>JAHFAK010000053.1:4117-15139 GCA_023250585.1 Deltaproteobacteria bacterium | reverse complement strand
TTTTTGCCAAAACCGTGCTTTTGTTAAAACGCGAGCAATAATAATTTCAGATTATTCAATTGACCGTATCAAGCATCCTAAAAACCAGGAGAGCCATGGAGTAATATCACCATTGCCTTTTTGTGATTTTTCAAGGATGTCATAATATGCTTTTCGTTCTTCCATAATCTGCGATGAAAGGCTGTACATTCTTATGGGTGACTTTTCATCTTGCGCTAATGCCATATCGGTTAATGCTCGAGCAATTCGTCCATTGCCGTCATCAAAAGGATGAATCGTAACAAACCAAAAATGTGCAATGCCAGCTCGTAACAAACCTTCAACTTTTCCCAAACTCTTTTCCCACCATTCGAGAAAAGATTTGATTTCTTGAGTAAGTTTTTTACTTGGTGGAGCTTGAAAATGTATTTTTTCACGGCCATGTGCTTGCGAGACTACATATATATCTCCCTTTCGCCACGCTCCCACAGAAATTTTATGTAATCCAGAATATCCGGTTGGGAATAAAGCAGCTTGCCAAGAACATAGCCTTTGTGAAGTTAGTTCTGAATCAAATTTTTTTGTAGCATCAAGTAAGATTTCCACCAACCCATCAATGTGTCGTTCTGATCGTGGTAATCCAGCATCAGCTATTCCTAAATGCCTCGCAACTGATGATTTTACTGAATCTCTATTGAGCGTTTCACCTTCTATAGCAGCTGTTTTAATCACTTCTTCAGTCAAAATCTCTATTTGTGCTTCTGCAGTAAACGATGTTCCAAAAGCTTTTGCTGTAGCTAGAACCTTTCCTTGAATAAGTCTTCCTTGTGCTAAAAGAGGCAAAAGTGTTTCACTATCCCATGAAAAATGAGTCCAGCTTGTTTGCTGCCAAATATATTTTATTTTTTTTATATTCATAGATATTTTTGAAGCGAATATACTAAATAATCGCTTCATTATATGATATAATTATAGATCATAATCGCTTCAAATGCAAGTGAATTAATAGTAATAAAAAAAATGAAAATAAATATGCCAGTCTTGAATATGATTGAATGTGAGTGACGCTTTTTGACGGATTGTTGACGCTCACCTTTTCCCCTTTTCCTAAAAAGTTAACTCTTGATTTAGTACCACTATTTAGGGTACTTTTATTAGTATGAAAAGCGTAGTGATTCTTTCTAAGAAAGCGAAAAAACATCTTACTATTGTTCCGTTACATATTCTTAATAAGTTTGAGGAATGGATTTATAGTGTTGAGTTAAAAGGAATTACTGAAATGAGGAAAATTCCAGGATTTCATGACGAACCTTTGAAAGGTCAAAGAAAAGGACAACGGTCAATACGCTTAAGTAAATCTTACAGAGCTATTTATACAATGTATGAAAAGAATGAGAATAGTATACATATAATAATAGAGGAGGTAACCAAGCATGAGTACTAAAAAAATACAAAAGAAGAGCAAGGCAAAACGTTTTCTTGAAAAAGTAAGAGGCAGGCCGCTGACATTTGGTGAGCTTATTGAATCAATAAGGCAGTGTGATGAAATTACTCAAGAAGAACTTGCAGAAAAGTTGGGAGTATCAAAAGCCTATATTTGTGATGTAGAAAAAGGGCGACGGACAGTAAGTCCCGAAAGAGCTTCTGCATTTGCACAGGTTTTAGGATATTCGGTTGATTCGTTTGTTGCACGAGCTATTGAAGATCAATTACGGAATCTAGGTCTTGATTTAGAAGTTGAAATTAGAGCAAAGGCAGCTTAAGTTGCAGAAATAAGGACATAGAAGATTAACTGGGTTTCTTCATATAGAGCTATCTCTCCAAAACCTAATAAATAAGCAGCAAACTTAACCATAACGACAATTGACATGAGGATTGTGTAAACTTATAGTGCATTTTATGGTAGCTTCACAGAATGAGCGGATCAGCGCACTTTATAAACTTCTCGAAAAACGCATTCTCATCATCGATGGTGCAATGGGTACGATGATTCAGCGGTATAAACTTACTGAATCAGATTTCCGGGGAACGCATTTTAAAAATCATTCAAAAGATCTTAAAGGAAATAGCGATATTTTATGCATAACAAAGCCGGATGTGATTCGAGAAATTCATGAAGCATATCTTGGAGCTGGCGCCGACATCATTGAAACAAATACTTTTACGGCAACTTCGATTAGTCAACGAGAATATCAGCTTGAACATGCAGTATATCAGATAAATTTTGAAGCTGCTCAAATTGCGCGGGAAGTAGCAGATAGATTTAGTCAAAAAGATCCGGAACACCTGAGATTTGTTGCTGGATCAATTGGTCCTACGAATCAAACAGCTTCAGCTTCTCAAGATGTGAATAATTCAGGCCATCGAAATTATACATTTGATCAATTTGTCGCGGCTTACTATGAGCAAACAAAAGGATTAATCGAGGGTGGTGTCGATGTTCTTGTGGTTGAAACCATATTTGATACCTTAAATGCAAAGGCAGCGCTTTTTGCGATTCTCAAATGTTTCGATGATATGAACACAAAGCTTCCCGTTATGGTATCGGGAACAATTATCGATCAAAGTGGAAGAACGCTATCCGGACAAACGATATCAGCATTTTGGACATCAGTCGCGCATATGCCATTACTGAGTATTGGATTGAACTGTGGTTTAGGAGCGCAAGAAATGCGGCCGTATATTGAAGAACTTTCAAGCCTTGCGAATTGCGCACTCTGTTGTTATCCAAACGCCGGCCTTCCTAATGAATTTGGTGGCTTTGATCAAACACCTGATATCATGGCATCGCTGATTAAAGAATTTGCTGAAAGCGGTTTTGTAAATATCGTTGGTGGATGCTGTGGAACCACGCCAAAGCATATTGCCGCAATTCGAGATGCGGTAAAGAATCTGCCACCGAGAAAAATACCAAACAAAAAAAATATCTATTCTACTTTTAGTGGTTTGGAAACCCTTGAGATTCGGCCTGACGCAAACTTCATTAATATTGGCGAGAGAACAAATGTTACTGGCTCAAAAGAATTTGCTCGCCTTATTCGTGAGGAGAAATATGAAGATGCTTTAACCGTTGCACGACAACAAGTAGAAGCCGGCGCTCAAATCATTGATGTCAATATGGATGAAGGCATGCTTGATTCAGAGAGCGCCATGACAACATTTTTGAATCTTATTTCATCTGAGCCAGATATCGCACGTGTTCCGATTATGATTGATTCATCGAAATGGTCGGTCATCGAGGCTGGATTAAAATGCGTTCAAGGAAAAGCAATTGTTAATTCTATTAGTCTCAAAGAAGGCGAAACAATTTTTAAAGAACATGCAAAAAAAGTCAAACGATATGGTGCAGCCGCTGTTGTTATGGCTTTTGATGAACAGGGACAAGCGGAAACCATTGAACGGAAAGTAAAAATTTGTAAACGCGCATATAAGATTTTGACCGAAGAAATTGGTATGTCTCCTCAAGATATTATTTTTGATCCAAATATTTTTGCTGTTGCCACCGGTATAGAAGTACATAATGAATTTGCAAAAAACTTTATTGAAGCAACTCGAATTATAAAAAAGGAATTACCTCATGCTCTCGTGAGCGGAGGAGTGAGTAATTTGTCTTTTTCTTTCCGTGGAAACAATGTCGTTCGCGAAGCGATGCATTCGGCATTTCTCTATCATGCCATCAAGGCTGGAATGAGTATGGGAATTGTGAATGCGGGAATGATTACCGTGTACGACGAAATTCCAAAAGATGTCCTCGAACTTATCGAAGATGTTCTTTTTAATCGGAGCCCTGAAGCTACCGAACGCCTAGTACATTTTGCTGAATCCGTAAAGGGTGGAAATGTAAAAAAAGAAGAAACACGTGTATGGAGAGAAGCGTCTGTTGAAGAGAGACTTCGCTATGCACTTGTTAAAGGCATTGCCGATTTTATAGAAGAAGACACCGAAGAAGCACGCGCAAAGGCAAAGCGTCCCCTCGATGTTATTGAAGGGCCACTCATGGATGCAATGAATATTGTAGGTGATCTTTTTGGTTCCGGCAAAATGTTTTTACCGCAAGTTGTAAAAAGTGCACGCGTTATGAAAAAGGCAGTAGCTTATTTGCAACCTTTTATTGAAAAAGAAAAAGACACATATTCGAAAAAAAGCGCAGGAAAAATTCTTCTCGCGACGGTTAAAGGAGATGTTCATGATATCGGTAAGAATATTGTAGGTGTTGTTCTTGCCTGTAATAACTACGAAATTGTTGATCTCGGTGTCATGGTTCCCTGCGAACAGATTCTCAAAACCGCGCAGGATCTAGAAGTCGATATTATTGGACTTTCTGGACTCATTACTCCGTCTTTAGATGAAATGATTCACGTTGCGAAAGAAATGAAACGAAACGATATAAGTCTTCCATTACTCATTGGTGGCGCAACAACGTCAAAAAAACATACAGCCGTAAAAATTGCTCCTGCATATAATAATGGGGTAATTCATGTTAAAGATGCTTCAAAGAGCGTGGGTATTTGTTCTCGTCTTCTAGATACTACGCAACGAGAATTACTGATTAATGAAATACAGCATGAATACAAAGAACTAAAAGAAGCATTTGCAAAAAAAATGAGCGCAAAACAATTTATTAGTATTGAGGAAGCACGCCGTCATTCATTCAAGAGTGATTGGACAATGCTACCTATTACGACTCCATCGTTTATTGGAACACGGATTTTCAATGATGTTTCTCTTGAAGAAATACGATCCTATATCGATTGGACACCTTTTTTTATGACATGGGAATTGAATGGAAAGTATCCACGAATATTTGAAGATTCAAAAATAGGACATGAAGCACGAAAACTTTTTGATGATGCGCAAACTTTACTCGATGAAATCATATATCATGGACAATTACGCGCACAAGCAATTATAGGCTTATATCCCGCAAATAGTGTCGATGATGATATTGAAGTCTATAAAGATGAATCCAGAAATGAAATACTCATGCGATTTTGTACACTTCGGCAGCAGGAAATAAAAAATAAAGATCTTCAGCAGGTCTATTATGCGTTTTCAGATTTCATTGCGCCAAAAAAAACAAATGTTAAAGATTATCTAGGTTTATTTGCTGTAACAGCAGGAATAGGGGAACGAGCGTTATCTGAAAAATACAAAAAAGCTGGGGATGATTATAAAGCAATTATGGTTCAATCACTTGCTGATCGTTTAGCTGAAGCATTTACAGAAATGATGCATAGACGTGTAAGAAAAGAATTATGGGGTTATGTACCTCATGAAAATTTCAGTAGCGATGAACTTATTCGAGAAAAGTATCGCGGTATTCGGCCTGCGCCTGGTTATCCTGCATGTCCTGATCATACTGAAAAAAAGAAATTGTTTGAGTTGCTTCGCGTAGAAAAAAATAGTGATATTTCGTTAACTGAACACTATGCTATGAATCCACCTGCATCGGTATGTGGTTTCTACTTTGCTCATCCTGAATCAAAATATTTTGCGCTTGGAAAAATTAATAATGATCAAATAAGAGATTACGCGAAACGCAAAGAAATGACTGTTCGAGAAATTGAAAAGTGGCTCCAACCGAATATTGGATATGAGGAGGAAAATACATGAGAAACTTTCGTGATATTATAAATGCTGATCGTGTCTATGTCTTCGACGGAGCCATGGGCACCATGCTCTACTCACGTGGTATTTATATTAATAGATGTTACGATGAACTCAATCTATCAAGTCGAGATGTTGTTCTAAGCGTTCATCGTGAATATATTAAAGCCGGCGCGCAAATTATTGAAACAAATACCTATGGTGCAAATCGTGTTAAGCTTGCAGGATATAGTCTTGAAGATAAAATTCATGATATCAATTTTGCTGCTGCAAAAATTGCTCGTGAGGCAGCCGGAGAAAATATCTGTGTTGCGGGAGCAATAGGGCCTCTTGGCATTCGTATTGAACCCTATGGCCCAACATCGATAGAAGAAGCCCGAGGAATATTTTGTGAACAAGCAAAAGGACTTCTCGAAGGAGGAGTTGATTGTTTTGTTCTTGAAACATTTTCTGACGTGGCTGAAATTCATCAAGCGATTGAAGCGGTTCGTTCTCTCTGCGATCTTCCCATTATTGGGCAGATGACTATCCAGACCGATGGCAACACAAGTTATGGAACATCTCCGGAAATTTTTACGGCGCAACTCGATAAATGGGGTGTTGATGTTCTTGGACTCAATTGTTCAGTCGGGCCCCATATAATGCTTGAAGCAGTTGAAAAAATGCGTCAGGTAACGAAACGAAAACTCTCTGCTCAACCAAATAATGGTTTACCTCGCCAAGTTGATGGCCGAATGTTTTATATGGCATCACCTGAATATATAGCAAAATATGCTAAACGTCTTATTCAAGCAGGCGTTGCATTTATCGGTGGATGCTGCGGGACAACACCGGCACATATCAAAGAAATTCGAAATACAGTCACGGCGCTTTCACCGGGACGTTCAACACCTGAAATATTTGTACAGGAGCACAGTAAACCGGATGTAAAGATTACCCCACGGGAACAAAAATCTAAGTTTGCGCGAAAGATTGCGAATGGAGAATTTGTCAGCTCAGTCGAAATTGTTCCGCCAAAAGGTTGTGATCCATTAAAAATGATAGAAAGCGTTCGTTTGCTCAAAGAGGCTGGTGTGGATGCGGTGAATGTTCCTGATGGCCCGCGTGCACAATCACGTATGGGTGCGCTACCTGTTTCAACATTGATTGAAAAGCAGGTTGGGATTGAAACGGTGATGCATTACTGTTGTCGAGATAGAAATCTCCTTGCAATGTCGAGCGATCTTTTAGGTGCAGCAGCATTGGGATTGAGAAATATTCTTATCATCACCGGTGATCCACCCAAGATGGGTCCATATCCAGAAGCTACTGCGGTTTTTGATATTGATGCGATTGGTTTAGTGAATATGGTTAATCATTTAAATCATGGGCATGATATTGGGGGTAATCCTATTGGTGAACCGACTTCATTTTTTGTTGGTGTGGGTGTTAATCCCTGTGCTGTTGATTTAGAATACGAATTACGTCGATTTGATTGGAAAGTAAAAGCAGGCGCAGAATTTGCGATTACCCAACCAACATTTGATGTGGGGCAATTAAAAAAGTTTTTAAAAAGAGTTGAACATTATCGTATTCCAATAATTGCAGGAATCTGGCCGTTAGTAAGTTACCGAAATGCAGAATTTCTCGCAAACGAAGTTCCAGGTGTTGTGGTACATCCATCGATTCTCGAACGTATGCGAAAAATTACTGACAAAGAAGCTGCACGCCTTGAAGGGCTTGCTATTGCGAGAGAAATTTTTCTTGAAGTAAAAGATTTAGTCCATGGAGTTCAAGTGTCTGCTCCATTCGGTAGAGTAGATTATGCGCTCGAGGTATTTAGGTAAGCCATCAGTTATTAGGGTGCAGGTAAATACTTTTTTAGAACTTACCTACCAGCTCAGTTAATGGGAAAAATGAAGATGGATCCCGTGGTCAAGCCACGGGATGACAAACGGGAAACACTCTCACATTGTCATCCCGCGACTTGATCGCGGGATCCAGTTCCGTAGAGAAATTACTTAAATGTCCAAATCGACTGTCATTGCGAAAACCTGAAGGGTTTGAAGCAATCTCTTCTTACATATGTAGGATTGCGGAGTTTATCCTGCATCTGCTTGAGATTGCTTCGTCGGACAAGAAAACGTGTCCTCCTCGCAATGACAGGTGAGGGGACCACGTTCGAAATGACAGAAGACCGTACGTTGTCATTTCGAACGAAGTGAGAAATCTGATTCTTTCACACCTTCTGAGCTGTTACGTGTTTAGAACGTAACAGTTAATTCTTTTTTAACAATAAGGCAGGAAGAAGTACTACTGCTGTTAGTAAACAACCAATTTCACCTGCAATTGCGAGTTGTCCATATGAGACGAGAGCCTGATTATGTGCATAGATAAGTGAAAAATAACCTATAATAGTTGTTGCTGAACATAAGAATACAGCTCCACCTGTTTTGACCATCGCTTCATGTAAAATTTTTTTTCGATGATCTTTGGTATCATTTTTATTTTGAGATATATAGCGCATTAAAATATTAATTCCGTAATCAACCCCCGTACCAAATGCGGTTGGAATTGCTATAAAGTTGAAGAAGTTTATTTTTATTCCAAAGCAAATTGCAATTCCTATCATTGTTGCTATTCCCACAATGAGCGTAAAGATAGTAGCAAAAGCGTAGTAGGTATTTCCCGCAATAAAAATCAGAACGAGTAATACGCCAATGATAGCATAGATAGTAGCTCGAGGAGCATCATGAGCAACAGTCTGAACAAGATCATAATAAATTATGGGTGCTCCTGAAGCTGTTATTATTTTTCCATTTCCAATGTCTACGGATCGTACGGTATTAACGAATTGGTTGAGATTATCATACATCCATATATTTTTTCCTGGAACTGGTTTTACTACTGCTACACCAAGCTCTTTATTTTCATGAGTGAATTTATTTTTTATAAGCGACGGGATATCCTTAACATCAAGGGAATGTATTCGAAACATTTTCTTATACTCATTATAGTATGAGGTATATTTTTTTGGAATAAATGTGCGCTTGGCCTCAAGGAGTGAATCTATCTTTTTGAGAAGGACAATTTTATCTTTTTGATCGGTTGGTAAAAAACTCATTAATGTTGTGCACTCTCCCGCAGCATAGATATGGGGTTTTTCTGAGATTTTCTTTTGTATGGAATCGCAATAAGCGGTAGCGCCTTCTATATCCTCGGTAAGAGCGATCACCGGCGTTGTACTCCGTTTTATTACTTCGTGAACTATTCGATGATCGAGTTCCTCAGTGCCTGCATTAAAAGTCATCTTGTTCCGTAATTTACTAAAATCATATTCAAGCGCATGCGGTAACCACCGAAATATAAGAAAAAATGAAATGATGGTAATAACGCTTGATACAATAATAATGTACCGAGAATGATTAATAATATAATGAGCAAACTTCGGATGTATAAAAGGAATTTCGAAAGACTTTTTTTGTGATTTAATAAGAGGGCTTATCCTTTCACTCAACACTATCATTGCAGGAAGTACCAAAACCGATATGAGCCAAATAAGCATAATTCCTATGCCTGCTATAAATCCAAATTGTTTGAAACTTAGATTTTCACTAAAGCTTAATGCTAAGAAAGAAACAGCCGTTCCAAAGGCAGCAATAAATGTTGCTCTCCACATTGACCTCGTACTGGTGACTAATGCATGTTCAAAATTATTTTCTTTTGCTCTTTCCTCTTTATAGCGAGCAAGTAACATAATACCATAATTAATTCCTGTTCCGATTATTATTGAACCCAAAAAAGCTGTTTGAGCATTGAGATAGCCGATAAAGAGCTCGGTAATACCCAATGTAATTATGAAGCCGATACAAAGTGGTAGTATAATTAAGATTATGAATCGGAGACGTAGGAAATAAAGAAAGAGGACGGTAAGAACGAGTATAATACAAAGAGCGAGCGTTCCCACAATATCTTTTCTAATTGTTTCATATTCATTCACCGCAATTTGTACTGGCCCCGCAAAACCATATTCCAATGATGGGTCATAGTTTTTTGGATGCAATGACTGAATTATATCATTAATTTCTTGTACTAAGATTTTTGCATTTTTTACTCCGACGAATTGTGTTTGTGGATAAACTAATACTACGAGCAAGTTTTGAGCATCATTGATATAGTAGCCATCTTCTCTGATGCCATATTGTTTTGAAGCGGAGGATGCATACGTAGTAAGTAATTCTTTAATATTCGAAAATGGGTTTGTTTCTTTTTGATCTTCATTAATATCAATATAGAGCCCGGATGCTTCTAATTTCTTTCTATCAAAGTACTCCCTGAGTATTGAAAACTCTTTTTCAAGATCCTTTTTATCGACATAGAGAAGTGCATTGGTTTTAAAAAAATTTCGGATTTGCGTGATCTTATGTTCGGTATGGTGAACTTTATCTTTTAAATCGCTATTGATAACCGCAACGAGATCATCAGAGAATTTTTTTGCTGCTTCAATATTGGCAGTCATTAAGGCAATTGAAAGCGTACTCGTTGTTCCTATCTCGTTCTGATAGCGTCGTAAGTCTTTTACTGATTGATAATTTTCAGGAAGCATGGCTTCAAAGTCGCTTTCGAGTCTTAAGTGTGTGGCATGAAAACCCATTACGATAGTCAGTGCAAGGGTAATAAGAAGAATCCAAAAATAATGCTTAATTGAGAAATGAGCCCAATAGAGAAAAAAAGAATCTATTTTTTGAGCAGTATATGTACGAATTTTTTTTTTCATTCTACCAACGGACAAATTTCAAGCTGACTCTCCTCGCGTTCTGTATTTTTCTCCCACAGATATGATAGAGAATAGCCGAGAATACTTGCAATTCCTGCAATTACCCATCCTGCAATTACATCAGCAAACCAGTGATGGCGCAGATACAAAGTAGAAAACCATAACATACCTGTAGTGAAGAGGAGCAGACTTACAACCCATGTTTTTTTTGGTAATAACGTGCGATATTTTATTCCCCACAAAGCTCCTATACTGGAAAGCCCGACATGAAGGCTCGGGAAGGCACAAAATGATGCTGCAGTAGATGCTTTATCCCATATGTGTTGAGCGGCATTAAATATGAACATTCCGCGCAGCTCCACTGGATTGGTAAATGTGAGAAGAGGTGAGAAGCGAGGGGGAGAGGCAGGAAAAATAATATAACACATATAACCAAGTGCTAAGGTAATAACCATGGAAGTGGCTATGATTTTAAATTCTCGTATATGACCCTTCATGTATAAGAGAAAGAGTACAGAGCAGGGAATTAAAAAGTACAGAGCATAAAATACTGACATAATATCTACTGCAATAGGGTGATACCAATGTTGTAGCCAAACACTTGGAACTACACCAAATATCATAACATCAATTTTCATTAAATAATGATCAATTAAATGTTTCTTTTGGTGATCAATGCC
>JAHFAK010000053.1:0-4017 GCA_023250585.1 Deltaproteobacteria bacterium | reverse complement strand
GAATCTTTTGTGTTTAATGAAGGCTAATAGAAGAAGTATTATTACTCCAATTAATGGAAGAATAATAGAACTTGTAAATAATTCTAGATAGCCATTTTTGAAAAAAATAAAAATAAACAAAACGACTGAACTGACTATTCCTATTAACAAATCTGGTCCAAGCATTTATGTACCCACCGTTTAAGGTTGATTTTTACACTCTATTATCTTAATGTCCCTAGGTTCTTACAGAGTAAAGTTCTGTTTTTAATAGTAAAAATCGATAGGGTCAAGAAATTAGGAGTTCATATGATACAGAAAATATATTATTATTTTTACCTCAAATTTTTTGCGGTATTTGTTTTTCTTAAATTCTTTCCTCAGGTAATTTTAAAAGTATTATGGATAACAATTATGGGATTATTTTATAGAGCGTGGAGAATGTCACCTAATAATAAGAATATAATCAAAGAGAGAGTTAGTGAACGATTTGAGGTTGAAAAATATACTATACCAGTCAATGACTAAATGAGGAAAGAAGCAATGCTTCAGTTATGAGGGAGTAAGAATGTTCCAAAAAAGTATTCCTATCGACGTCGCTTCCATAATACTATTAAGAACAGACAGCGCGCTCGATAGGAATACTTTTTTGGAACATTCTTACTCCCTCACTCCCCTCATCAACTGAACCATTAGGGAAAGCAGTACTATGAAACTTGCGATTGTAACTGAATTTTATTACCCACATCTCGGAGGAATAACGGAACATGTTCATAATGTAGCATTATTTGCTACACGAAAAGGGCATGATGTTACCGTTATTACATCTAATATAGGAAATAATGAGGGCTTGAAGGATACCCATTATAAAATAATTCGCCTTGGCACATCTTCGTTAATATATAGTAATGGATCTTTTGCGCGATTTAACACAAGCTTTAATTCATTTCGGCTTTTACAAGAAACATTTAAAAAAGAGAAATTTGATCTTATCAGTGTTCACAATCCCATTACTCCAACACTGCCTTATGCGAGCTTGATGTATACGGATACCGCAACGGTTGGTACTATGCACACTAATTTCAAGAATAATTTTTTTGCTTCCGTCTGTAAACCTTTGATCAAAAAAATTGTAGAACGTATGGATGGGACAATCACTGTTTCAAAATGTAGTGCACAAGCATTGAGTAAATATGTTGATTTTATTCCCAAAGTAATTCCCAATGGAGTTAATATCGAGCATTTCAATCCTCAGGTAGCTCCAGTACAAAAATTTGTTGATGGTATAAAGAACATATTTTTTATTGGTAGATTCGACCCACGATCAGGGCTTGATAAGATTATTAAAGTATTTCCTGAAATAAAAAGAAAGTATGGCAAGGTACGGCTTATCATAGCAGGCAATGGACCTTTAAAAAACTACTATAAATCCTTGGCAAAACACTACGGTTGTTCCAATGATGTTCACTTCATCGGTTATATCCGGGATGAAAGGCCGCAGTATTATGCTACTGCAGATGTAGTTGTGGTACCTTTTCAAATTTCTTCTTTTTCTATAACTCTTTTGGAAGCAATGGCGATGGGGAGACCAATAGTTGCTTCTCAAATAGAAGGGCATGATGAGCTTATGGAACATGAGCAAGAAGGCCTTATGTTTCCCTTCCATGATAATAAGGCTTTTGCACATTCGATCTTGACGTTGTTAGACGATGAAGAAAAGGCAAAAAAATATGGCTTGCGAGCATACAAAAGAGCTCAGCGATATTCTTGGGATACTGTCTCTGACGAAATTTTGGCGTATTATAATGAAGTGATTCATTAGGGAACTTCTAAAAACTACCCATCTACTTCGTTGTCCATAAACTCGCAATCCTCACGTATTAGCATATACGCTCCGGTTGCTCATGTGTAGACGCCTCGTATCTGGGCACTTTTTAGAAGTTCCAAAAAAACATAGTTATTAGAGGTGTCCATTAGTTGATCTTATTCCACTGTAAACCCATCTTCCAAAAAATAATCAATCCGATGATAGTGAATGGAATAATATGAATAGCATGAAATAAGAGTATTATACTTAACGATGTTTCTCGAGAAATATTAAAGAATGAATACGTAACAATGCCCGCAAATTCATAATGACCAATGTTACTTGGTGCTGATGGAATTGCAGCTACGACTGAAGTTGTAATTAACACTAATAATGACGCTATGATCGGAAGAGATACCTGTAGTGAGAGTTGAACACAATATAAAGAAACAATAAATAATATCCAAATCATGAGAGATAATACTAAAACATAGATGTGTGATTTTACTTTTTTTAGTAATGCGAGCCCTTCAGAGAATCGTATCCATTTTTTCTGTAGCCATTGTTTGTTAGGATTCGAGATAGGAGTATGTTTTTTAAAAACAAAGAATAACATGATTCCATAAGCAACACATGATACAAGTCCGATGACTATAATAGTAGTAACGAGCCACGTTTCGAGGTGATCTATGAAAAGTGGTACTATGCAAAACAAGAGTACCATACTTATTGTTTCAAAGAGTTTATCGGCTAATACGGACGATACTACTGAGGCTTTGCTTATGGTTTCTTTTTTCCCAATCAGATAAACTTTCATTATTTCTCCGATTTTAGCAGGTAAAATATTATTTGCCATTTGCCCCACTATAGATGATTTGAATATAGTGTTTATGTTAGTTTTCTTTATGGTCGACAAAAATATATGTAATCGAAAGCTTTTGAGATAGAGAATTAAAAAATTTAAGAGTATTGCCAAAAGATAGAAGAATATATTTATTTTTTTTATTTCTTCATAGAGCGTGGTCAGATTGATTTTAGAAAAAGTTACTACAAGAAAAATCAATGAAAGAGCTATTCCAATAATACTGAGTATTTTTTTTGATCTATACACGACGCCATAACTTCGCATACCTTCGTTACTCCTCGTCTCGTCGCTGCGTCCTACTACGCTCATACGGAGCTTCGAAGGACAAGTTTTGTTTTAAAGTACTTGCTCTCACCAAATCTCGTCCTGCGTAGTTCCGTAGGAACGAAGCAGGATCGCTGCGGCGTATTGTTTCATACGCCTCGCTTCTCGACTTCGTCGTGCCTTGGTCTGCTCGTTCTTGCGTCGTGTATCCGCAATTTCTTATGTCGTTGTGTTTAGTAAATTTCATGTACAATATCGGTAAGGGTTACAAATTCAAAGTTCATTTTTTTTAATTGTATAATAATTTCAGGTAAAGCATGGATCATCGACATGAATCCCGGATTATTATTCATTCCTCTTCCATCATGAAGTAAAATGATATCTCCATTCTTGATGTTTTTTACAATTCTTTTTTTAATATTTTCAGAAGTTACATTTTTTTCTGTATCGAAAGCGCTTTTAGTCCAGGAAACAAGCTTTAATTTTTTTTCATTGAGAATTTCGTAAAGCCAAACGTTTTTAAAACCATGGGGCGCTCTGATACATTGGGCATCAATACCAAGGTTATTCTGTATTATTTTCTGTGTTTGACTAATTGTTTCATGTACAAAACGTTTATTTTTAAAGGTCAATTTTTCATGCGAAAATGTATGATTTCCAATACTATGACCATCATGAACAATTGCTTGAGCAATTGAAGGGTAGCGGAGAATTTTTTCTCCAAGGAGAAAAAACGTTGCGGGCACCTTATGTTTTCTTAAAAGATCGAGTAATTGGGGTGTATCCTGAGATGGACCATCATCAAAAGTAAGCATAACCCAATTTTTATTCTTTGGGCCGCGTAAGATAGTATTTTTTGAGAAATCAATTTGAGGATACACGATATAAAAAATTAAGCCTCCTATAGAGTAGATGATAAAGATTATGAATACAGACATTAACCAATGAGTATGAAATAAAAACAGCAATAACAAAGGGGTTACGAAGAAATAAAGAAGAGCTACAATTATATATTTTGGCATTAAAAGGTATATTCAATCCCTAGATTAAAAAGCACATTATTTTTATTATCATCGCGTACATAATTAAAGTTAAATACTTT
>JAHFAK010000148.1 GCA_023250585.1 Deltaproteobacteria bacterium | reverse complement strand
TATTGATGATGTTTCCTTTCGGTCATTTTCGACAATTCAGGAATATAAGAAATGGTGTGAGACACGATTACCTTCGTGGTTGGGTTATGGAAAGACGCTTTGATTATCAACAGGCAGAAGATTTAGCAAGAGTATTGAAGAAATACAATATAGACGATATTATTCGAAGCACAGAAGCAACAGGTAGAGTAAAAGACAAAGAATCAATGCAACGATCTATATTTTCTAAGGACCTTTCGCGTATCTTATTACTTTAGACAAGAATCTTGGCGGTAATATGTGTCATAAGAAAATTGGGTACGCAGCGCGGTATAAGTAAACGTCCAGATACAGGTCGCATCTGAAACATTAATATATCCGGTTCTTTCCATATCTACATCAGGGCCTTCAGGATAATCATTATAAATGAGCGTTGGATTAGAAATTAATCCTTCATATGTGAGCATTTGATGATAGTTATTTTCAGTAGCGCTCCACTCTATATAATAAGGTCCAACATTTTTATCTGATACCGCTTGCCAATAATCTGTGAATTCATCAAAATCATCACTATCATCAGCTTCTTCACACCCCTCTATAGGATATACCGTTGAGCCTATAGTAATGGATCCATATTCAATACCCAAACAACTCGTCATATTTGAGGAATCAACATATTTACCTAATGAATTGTAATATCCGCCCGACTGATAACATGCCATATTGTAGGTAAGATCGGTTTGGCCATCGGAATTTTTCACTCTAAATTTCATAGATGTAGGTCGTGGTGGTTTTTTGTCTTCACAATATCTTTGTTTTGCCGGATTACTCTTTGCAACAACGCCATAATCTTTATTTGTACTGATTGCCCAATCACCTATTAACGGGCATCTCTCTGAATAATAATAATCTCTATTCTTCTTTCCATGTTTAGGCTTTTCATTACATACTGACCAATTAAATTTTGTAGCAAAATCAATAACTTGATCTTTTGTAATAAGATTAAATTGATTCAGGATTGTTAACTTTTGTAACCCAGCATAATTAGAACAACCAGGGAGTGAACATTCGTAACTCTCGGGAGGCCATAGGGAATAACAATTATCACTCAATTTACTTTTAACGTAAGAATAAAAATCTTCTTGAGAGTCATAGATCTCTCTGACGTAATCTTTATCGATGATAAAAAGAGTAAATGTTTCAGCGAAATCTTCATAAGGTCTTTGAGAACTTTCAGATGGATACCTAATTGCACCGTAGATAGTAATACACGGGCCATGCCTCGCATGTGCATACCACCAAGGTCCCCCACCGTGCATAATACGAAACTTATGGTCTAGGGCATGTGCTGCTTCATGGATAGCCACTGCTGTTAAAGGAGGAGAATAATGATAATAAGAGTTTTCATATGGACAATTCTCTTCTGGTTGCTCAAAGTTATAAAATCTGATTTGACTCACGAGCTTGTCGTTAAGAAATACCGCATCAGAAAATTCCGCCTCACCCTCTAAGGTGTCACTCGCATACACATGTATCCATTGAATTGCCGAAGCCAGAGTTTCCCTCCTTACTAAAGTATTTGCATATATTAATTCAAATCCCTTATCAATTTCACAGAGCATCTCGTTTAATAACAAAGAATCTGGTAAATCAGTCTCGGTGGTTAGAATGATAGGTTTCCATTTTTCCTGGCACTCTGAAATGCTCGTACAACAATCTTCAAGATTACTTGCCGCACTAACTCCACTGGAAACAGGTATTTGGTACGGTAATGGCACTGCTCTATTAGGGTAAAGATCCCACAATTTTTCATTTGTACATGAGATAGTTATTTTAGTAAGGTTAAGGTCTGGAACCTTAATAAGGGCTCCTCTAGCTCCTTCAGTTATTTCAGGAGGTTCTGTGAATTTTTCTTTTAGAGTTGTATTTCCAAAATTAAACGACCCTTCGTATTTGGTTTCTCTCCCTGATATTCCTTGTACCGTACATTCATCACGGCCAACAAAAAATCCCTCGCGCATAGATGCCTTATCTTTGAATGTGGCATAATAAAATTGTGTAGGTTCGGCCTTATCCTCCTCAAGAGCGATATAGTAAAATTTAGTACTTGCATAGAGAATCCCCTCCTTGGGTAATCGGTCTGGATCAGTGGCAGTACTGTTATTATCAGGATCATCAGAGTCAGGCTCTTCAGGAGTACATGTATCTATCAATGTATTAATCTCTTCTTCACAATATGTTTCTATAAGTGTGGAAAAGATTTGAGTCTTACCTGATTTGGCATTGTTGTAATACGTTTTACAAGAAGTTGAAGTTTTTTGATCGAGAAGTGCATCAACACACCTATCTGCAAGACTCATAACTTCTTCTTGAGAAATCTGACAATAATCTGGAATTCCTTCCTCGCTACAATAAGCTACACATCCTATTGTGCAGCTTTCTTTAATTGTCTTCTTTGCAGTAGATGATACATTACAAGTATCTGCTAATTGCGAGCATACTTCTTCGCAGAAGATTTCACTAGCATTATCAGGTTCATCTGATGGATTTTGACCCGGCCTCCATACTGATTTTTGAGATCCATCTAATTCTTGATCTTGCTCTCCGCATATCATACCAAACGACACAACAACGGCAATAAATCCTGCCACAACCAATCCACTATAGAGAACTTTTTTGCTATTCATAAATATTCTTGGGATACACTCCTCCCAATTTAATTTTATCAAAAATGTATCTTTATTGCAATAGTCTTGAATTAACTTTAGGGTTTAGACCATCAGAAAATGATGCAATGCTTTTGCATTCATATCGATGCAACGAATGTAGGGTACCCGATATATTGAACACGAGAATACGAGATACATTAGTTTTTCGCGGGAGGACAGCTCTTCATAAGCTATTTCTCAAAAAATCATACCGTTACTCGGAGGATTTAGATTTTGTTCAAATACGAGAAGAACCTATTGGAAATCTTTTTACGGAAATACGAAAGATTATTAAAGATACAATAAACACAAAACCAAAATATAAACTCCACGAGGGGAGAGCGATTTTACTGTATACCTATACAGCAGAAAATCCTCCCCATCCATTGATGAAAATAAAGATCGAAATTAATACACGAGAGCATTGTTACTATGATCCATTAAATTCAAAATTATTAGAGTCATATTCTCAATGGTTTCAAAATACCATGGATATTACGACCTTTACCACCGAAGAACTTCTTGCAACAAAACTTCGAGCCCTGTACCAACGTAAGAAAGGCCGTGATCTTTTTGATCTTTGGGTTGCACGAGAATTAAACCCTAATACTAAAAGAGTTTTTGTAGAAATCTTTAAGAAGTATCTCAACAGAGAAGACAAGCATATCACACAAGGTATTTTTGAAAAAAATATCCATGAAAAAGTAAATTCAAATCAACTTGCGTATGACTTACGACCACTTATATCTCCATCTCTCGGCTATGATGTACATAAGGCTTACGATTATGTTCTCGAGAACTATATTCAAAAACTCTAATGATCTGTCATTTATAGCACTGATCAGAGGGGTAATACTCATCATAGCTCAAACCATCGCGAGTTGCAGTATACGTAAATTGCCATGTACACTCATCATCAGAAACTTCAATATTACCCGTACGTGTGCCTTCTTGGACGTAGTCTAATGATGGGTTA